>JAOPZP010000611.1 GCA_025964055.1 Conexibacter sp. | reverse complement strand
GTGGCCACGATCTTCGTACGACGCGTCACAGGCTCTCCGGGTTGTCGTGTCCGAGCACCGAGCGCCCGGCGAACGCACCATCGCCGCCGAGCTGCTCCTCGATGCGCAGAAGCTGGTTGTACTTGGCGAGGCGCTCGGACTGCGCGACCGAGCCGATCTTGATCTGACCGCCCGCGGCTCCGACGGCGAGGTCGGCGAGCGCCGGGTCCTCCGTCTCACCGGAGCGCGCCGAAATCACGGTGCGCAGGCCCGCCTCGCGCGCCCGCTCGACCACGGCGAGCGTCTCGCTGATGGTGCCGATCTGGTTCATCTTGACCAGCACGGCGTTGGCGGCGCCGGCCTTCAGGCCGCGCTCCACGCGGGCGAGATTGGTCGCGAAGAGATCGTCTCCGATGACCTGGATCCGTCCGCCGAGCCGGGCGGTCAGATGCGCCCATCCGTCCCAGTCGTCCTCGGCGAGCGGGTCCTCGATCGAGACGATGGGGTAGCGGTCGACCAGCTCCTCGAGGAGGCCCGTGAGCTCGGCCGCGTCGCAGACGCGGCCCTCCGAGGCCAGGCGGTAGGTCCCGGTCTCGGCATCGTGCAGGTGGCTCGCCGCGACGTCGAGCGCGAGGACGACGTCCTGCCCGGGCGTCAGACCCGCACGGTCGATCGCCTCCACGAGCACGTCCAACGCGGCGGCGTGCGAGGCCAGCGGCGGCCCGTAGCCGCCCTCGTCGGCCTTGAGCGTCGTCAGCCCCCGGCGCGCCAGCAGCTCGCCCAGCGCGCCGTACACCGCCACGCACTGGTGCAGCGCCTCCCCGTACGTCGGTGCACCGGCCGGGATGATCAAGAAGTCCTGGAAGTCGAGCTGGCGCCCGGCGTGCAGCCCACCGCTGATCATGTTCACCATCGGCAGCGGGAGCACGGGCGCCCCGGCACCGGCGAGGTGCCGCCACAGCGGAACGCCGGCGACGGCGGCGGCGGCGCGCGCCGTGGCGAGCGACACCGCCAGGATGGCGTTCGCGCCGAGGGCCGACTTGTCCGGGGTCCCGTCGAGCTCGAGCAGCAGCGCGTCGATCTCGGCCTGGACCGGCGGGCGGCCCCGCAGCGCCGGGGCGATCCGGTCGGCGATCGAGGCGACGGCCCGTCGCACGCCGAGCCCGCCGTAGCGGGCGGCGTCGCCGTCGCGCAGCTCAACCGCCTCGTGGCGACCCTTGGAGGCGCCGGACGGCACGCTGGCGCTGACGCGGGTGCCGTCCGACAGCGTCAGGTCGGCCTCGACCGTCGGCCGTCCGCGCGAGTCGAGGATCTCGCGCGCGTGCACGTTGGCGATGACGGGGTCGGTCACGACGCCACCGCCAGGTCCTGGACGCGCTCGGACACCATGTCCAGCGCAGCGGCGAGCCGCGGCTCGCCGCCGAGCAGGAGCTCGGTTCCCAGCGCAC
This sequence comes from Conexibacter sp., assembly GCA_025964055.1. Classification (GTDB taxonomy): domain Bacteria; phylum Actinomycetota; class Thermoleophilia; order Solirubrobacterales; family Solirubrobacteraceae; genus Baekduia. The sequence continues at coordinate 7,102 of JAOPZP010000611.1, read as the reverse complement.
GGACGAACGCGCGCACCGGCTCGTCGGTCAGGTACTCCGCCTTGGACTTGCCATCGACGCGGCAGACCAGGAGGCAGCCGGCCTCCGAGACGACGGCGTGGTCCTCGGCGCCCACGGCGCCGGCCTGGGCCGAGTACGCCTGGGTGAACGCCCGCGCCGCGTCGAGGTAGGCCGGCGCACGGCCGGGCAGGCGACACGCCTTGAGGGTCAGGTGGCTAAGCATGAAGGCCACGTCGAACGCCGGGTCGCCCCAATGGGCGACCTCGAAGTCCAGCGCGAGCACGCTCCCGGGGTAGACGATGAGGTTCTTGGGCGCGAAGTCGCCCAGCACGAGCGTGCGGCGGTCCTCCATGAGCCGGGCGACGTCGGCCTCGATGGCCGTGGCGAGATCCGGGTTCGCGGCCGCCGCCGTGCGGTGGTAGGGATCGACGCGTCCCTGGACGAGCGGCATGAGGTCGTCGAAGCGTCGCCTGATCGCGTCGTCGTCAGCCGCCTCGCGGTGGACCGCGGCCAGCAGCGCGCCGGCCCGCCGTGCCGCCTCGGGGTCGACGTCGCCCGCCATCAACGCGTCCTTCCACACCGTGCCGCCCGCCGGCGCGCACGTCATGGCGAAGATGTAGTTGTCGTCATCGGAGAAGACGACGGACGGGACGCTGCCGGCGGGCAGCAGGCGGCCGAGCGCCTCCATGCAGTCGCGCTCCACCAGGATGCGTGCCCGATCGAAGCTCCACCGCTCCGCGACGCGCAGCTCCGGCAGCGACTGCTTGAGCACGATGTCGCCGCCCGCCCAGGTGGCGCGCAGCACGACGTTGGAGATGCCGCCCGACAGCGAGGCGATCGCGATCGGGCCCTCCGCGGGCGCGACGCCCAGCTTCCGCAGGTACCCTGGCGCCCGGGCCTCGGTCAGCTCGATCATCGACCGTCCCCCATGAGCTCCCGGATCGCAGCGACCGTGCGATCGTCGGTGAGCGCTCCGAAGTGGTTGTGCTCGAGCTCGAGGAGCCGGAGCTGGGGCACCGCCTGCCGCAGCGCGTCGCGCTCGGTCGCGGGGACCACCAGGCCGCCGCCGATGGGGACGGTGCACCGGACCAGCAGCGCCGGCATTCTGATCGCCGGCCACAGCGGCGCGAACGGGAGCTCGAGGAGCACGTCGAGATCCTCCTGGCACGCGGCAGCGCTGGTCGACGGGCGCCATCCTCCGTCGACGCGCTCCAGCTCGTAGCGGTAGTGGCGGTCCCAGATGACCGACCACGGGCGCACCGTGCCGGCGTCGCGGATCGCGGCGACGTAGCCGTCGCGATCGGGCACCACCGTGGTCAGGCGCGCGAGCGTGCCGCGGACGGCGTCGACGGCCCCGGGATCCATCCGCCCCGCGTGATCGAGGAGCGTCAGGGTGCGGAGCCGCTCGCGGGCCAGGTTGGCGACCAGGATGCCGGTCAGGGCCCCGAGCGACCAGCCGGCGAAGTCGAAGCGCTCCGCGCCGAGGGCCGTGGCGGCGGCGAGGACGTCGTCGGCGTGGGCGGCGAGGCCGTAGCTGCCGGGGGCGCCGTGGTCGCTGCGGCCGCGCCCACGCAGGTCGACCGCGACCACTTGCCGCCCGGCCCCGGCGAGCCGCTTGCCGAGGTGGTCGAGCGCGTGCATGTTCGCCGTGAGCCCGTGGACGCACAGCAGGAGGGGATCCTCGGCGGCGCCCCAGCGCTGAGCGCGCAGCCGGCCCGTCGGGATGTGGAGGTCGAACTCGTCGGGGCTGATCACCGGTGCGAGAGTCCTATCGCGGCCTGGCCCGTCCTGCCCCATTTTTGGTCACACCGGCTGTTCCTATCGACCCGCTGGCCGAGGCGCGGCCCTACGATCCGATGCGCCCTATGCCTCTCTCTTCCATCGACCGGCTGGAGTCCGCGCTGACGGACGCCGGCTACCTCCCGGACCGCGGTCTCTCCACGGCGCTGTTCGTCTCGCTGAAGATCGGCAAGCCCCTCCTGCTGGAGGGCGAGGCCGGAGTCGGCAAGACCGAGGCCGCGAAGGCGGTCGCCTCCCTGCTCGGCGCGCGCCTGATCCGCCTGCAGTGCTACGAGGGCCTGGACGTCTCGCAGGCGGTCTACGAGTGGAACTACGCGCGCCAGCTGCTGCACATCCGCGCCGCCCAGGACGGGACCGTCGACGAGGCCGAGCTCTTCGGCAGCGACTTCCTCATCCGCCGCCCGCTGCTGGAGGCCGTGGAGTCCGAGGAGCCCGTCGTGCTGCTGATCGACGAGATCGACCGTGCGGACGAGGAGTTCGAGGCATTCCTGCTCGAAACGCTCTCCGACTTCCAGATCACCATCCCCGAGATCGGGACCATCACCGCCAAGCGCCAGCCGCACGTGATCCTCACGTCCAACCGCATGCGCGAGCTGCACGACGCGCTCAAGCGCCGCTGCCTGTTTCACTGGATCGGCCATCCGGCGCTCGACCGCGAGGTCGAGATCGTCAAGATGCGCGTGCCCGAGGCGTCCGCGCGGCTCGCCGCCCAGGCGGCGGCCTTCGTCGCCGGCCTCCGCGAGCTCGACCTGGCCAAGCCCCCCGGGCTCGCGGAGACGATCGACTGGACCCAGGCGCTCGTGGCCCTCGGCACCCAGGAGCTCGACAGCGCCGTGGTCGAGCAGACGCTCGGCGCGGTGCTCAAGTACCACGAAGATGTCCTGGCCGTGAGGGACGAGACGCTGGCCGGCCTCGTCGCCCAGGCCCGTGCCCGCTAGCGCGGTCGTCCGGCACGTCGTCACCTTCGCCCGCGTCCTGCGCGAGGCCGGCCTCGAGGTCGGCCCCGGGCGCGTCGCCGATGCGCTCCGGGGGCTCGACGCCGTCGAGCTGACCCGCCGCGACGACGTCTACTGGACGCTGCGCTCGACGCTGGTCTCGCGCCGGGAGGAGCTCGAGACGTTCGATCTCGCCTTCCAGGCCTGGTTCCTCGGCGCCGCCGTCCGGCCGCAGCTGCGCTTGATCTCGGGGCAGGTGCCGCCACCCGGCGCACCGGGGCTCACGCCGGCGCCGGCCGCCGCCCAGGAGCTCGACGGCGGCGACCGCGAGGTCGGCGGCTACAGCGCCGACGAGCTGCTCGCCCACAAGGACTTCGGGGAGATGTCGCACGAGGAGTTCGAGCGCGCGCGCAAGCTCATCGCGGCGATTGCGACGAAGCGCCCGCGGCGGCGCTCGCGGCGGCTGCGAGCGACAGGCAAGCGGGGCGAGAGCCTCCACCTCCGCGGGCTGGTGCGGGCGTCGTTGGCCACCGGCGGCGATCCGGTGCACCGCGCGTTCCGCAGCCGCGTGCTCAAGCCGCGCAAGCTGCTGCTGATCCTCGACGTGTCGGGCTCCATGGAGTCCTACGCGCGCGCCCTGCTGCTGTTCCTCCACGCCGCCCAGGGCTCGGGGCGCGGCGTCGAGACGTTCGCCTTCGGCACCCGGCTCACGCGGCTCACCCCCGATCTCGCAAGCCGCGACCCCGAGACGGCGCTCGCCCTCGCGGCACGCCAGGTCGCGGACTGGTCCGGCGGCACGCGGATCGGCTTTTCGCTGAAGGCCTACAACGACGGGTGGGGGCGCCGCGCGCTCACCCGCGGCGCGGTGGCGGTGATCCTCTCCGACGGCTGGGAGCGGGAGGACGATGCGCTGGTCGGCCGCGAGACCGCGCGGCTGGCCCGGCAGGCGTTCGCGGTCGTCTGGGTCAACCCGCTCAAGGGCGATCCGCGGTACGAGCCACTCGCCGGCGGCATGCGCGCCGCCCTGCCCCACATCGACCGCTTCGTCACCGGCCACGACGTCGCCAGCCTCGAGACCCTCGCCTCACTGCTCGGCGACATCGACCGGAGGCACGAGGCGTGAGCACCCCTCAGCCCGACGCTGCGGCCCCGGCGCCCGCACCCCTGGACGACGAGCACGCGATCCTCGTCACGCGGGAGGTCCGGGCCCTCCTCACGGTCAGTCGCGCCGTCGCCGGCGGCGGTCCGCTCGCCGGGGTGCTGGACAAGATCGCGCGCGAGGCGGCCGACGTGGTCGGCGCCTTCGGCGCCGGCGTGCTCCTGCTGACGCGCGACCGGCTGAAGCTGGCGGGCTCGTACGGGCTCAGCGCCGACTACGGCCGCCGGCTGAAGGGCACCGCCGCGCCGGCGATCCGGCCGGGGCGCGGCCCCTCGGGGATCGCCGTGCAGGAGGGCGAGCCGATCGTCATCGACGACACCGACCTCGACGAGCGCGTCGCGCGCTGGCGCGACATCGCCGCGGGCGAGGGCTACCGCGCCATGGTGTCGGTGCCCCTCGTCGCGGAGTCCGAGCCGCTCGGGGCGCTCAGCGTCTATCGCGCGACCGCGGGGCCGTGGCCGCCGTACCAGACCGCGTTGCTGAGCCTGTTCTCCGACCACGCCGCGAGCGCCATCCGCACCGCCCAGCTCCTCGAGGGCCAGCAACAGCAGCTCACCGCGCTGTCGGGGATGGTCGGGACCCTGCGCGAGCAGCGCCACGAGCACGGCAACCGGATCCACGCCATCAGCGGGCTGCTCGCCCTCGGCGAGTACGAGGAGGCGCAGCGGTTCGTCGCGAGCCTGGAGCACGCCTACGACGAGTTCCAGGCCGCGATCCTCAAGCGGATCCTCAACCCGACGCTCGCCGGGCTTATCCTGAGCGAGATGACCATCGCGCACCAGCGCGGCATCTCGCTGAACCTGGATGCGCGCAGCCGCCTCGAGGCGCTGCCTTTGAACCTGGGCGAGGCCGCGGCCGTCACGATCGTCGGCAACCTGCTGCACAACGCCTTCGACGCGGTCGCCACCATGCCCAAGAGCCGGCGACGGGTCAAGCTGCTCATCACCAACGACGGCACGACGACCGTGTTCAAGGCCCGTGACTGGGGTCCGGGCATCTCGGCCGATGCCCAGCAGCGGGTGTTCCAGCGGGGCTTCACCACCAAGGACGAGCACGACGGGTTCGGGCTGGCCCTCGTGGTCGGAGCGGTCTCGTCGGCCGGCGGCGAGATCGCGCTCGACCGGCTGTCGCAGGGCGTGTCCTTCCTCATCACCATCCCCAACGGCTCCTGAGGCACCATGGCCTGGCGCGTGCTGATCCTCGAGGACGACCCGATGGTGGCCAAGCTCCACACGCGGCTGATCGACCGCGTGCCGGGCTTCAACGTCGTGGCGGTCGCCCGCCATGGCGAGGCCGGCCTTGCGGCGGTGGCCCGCACGCGTCCGCACCTCATCATGCTCGACATCGGCCTGCCGGGCATGGACGGCGTGACGTTCCTGCGCGAGCTGCGGGCGCGCAAGGCGCGGACCGAGGTCATCGCCGTCACGGCGGTGCGGACGGCCGCCGTCGTGCGCGAGACGCTGCACTTCGGCGTGCTCGACTACCTCGTCAAGCCCTTCACCAACGAACGCCTGCGCCAGTCCCTGAACCTCTTCATCCAGCGCACCGTGGCGTTGAACGCCGCCGAGCTCGAGCAGGACAGCATCGACGTCATCTCGCGCGCGCAGCGGCGCGGGCGCCGCTGGCTGCCCAAGGGGCTGGCCGAGCCGACGCTGGCCGAGGTCCGGGGCATCCTGGCCAAGGCCCAGGCGCCCGTCTCGTCGGAGGGCGTGGCCCAGCAGATCGGCATGTCGCGCGTCACCGTGCGGCGCTACCTGGAGTACCTGGTCGCCACCGGCGAGGCGATGTCCGACTCGCCCTGCGAAGGGCGGGGCAGGCCCCGGAAGGTCTACAGCCCGATCTGATCGGTCAGCCGCCGATCCGCGACATGGAGCGCGGCGGCTGGATGAAGGCGGGATCGTCGATGCGGTGCTTGAGCTCCTTGCGCCACACCGCGTCGCGGATGGCCGTCTCGAGCTCCTCGTTGGTGGCCCCATCGCGCAGGAGCGCGCGGAGGTCGGTCTCGTTGATGGAGAACAGGCAGGTCCGCAGCATGCCCTCGGCCGTGATGCGGATCCGGTTGCAGTCGCCGCAGAAGGGCTCGCTGACCGGTGAGATGAAGCCGATCTCGCCCTGTCCGTCGGCGAACCGGTAGCGGCGCGCCGTGCTGTGGACCTTGCGGCCCAGCGGCTCGAGCGGGTGCACCGCGTCGATCATCGCCACGATCTCGGCGTTGGGCAGGACCCGGTCGCGGGACCAGGCGCGATCGGCGTCCAGCGGCATGAACTCGATGAACCGCACCTCGTAGGGCTCGGTCCGCGCGAACTCCGCGAAGCGCACGACCTCGTCCTCGGTGAAGTCGCGCAGCGCCACCACGTTGACCTTGATCGGTCGCAGCGCCTCGTGCCGCTGGGCCGCCTCGAGGCCGGCCAGGACCTGCGCGAGCGAGTCGCGCCGCGTCATCTGGAAGAACCGATCGGCGACCAGCGAGTCCAGCGAGACGTTGACCCGTCGCAGCCCCGCGGCGACGAGCTCGTCGACCTGGCGCTCCAGCAGGTAGCCGTTGGTCGTCAGCGAGAGATCGTCCAGCTCGGGGATGGCGTCGAGCATCGCGACGAGGCGCCAGAGCTCGCGCCGGACCAGCGGCTCGCCACCGGTCAGCCGCACGTCCCCCACGCCCATGCGGACCAGCAGGTCGACCAGCCGCGTGATCTCCTCGTAGCTGAGCAGCGCAGATCGGTCCAGCCACGGCAGGCCCTCCGCGGGCATGCAGTACTGGCAGCGGAAGTTGCAGCGGTCGATCACCGAGATGCGCACGTCGCCGATGGGACGGCCATGGCCGTCGACGAGCGGCTCGAGCACCTCGCGCGTCGCCACGTCGCTACCGGGCATGGGCCGCCGGCGGGTGGATCGGGCCGGTGCCTTCCCGCAGCGAGAGCGGCTCCGACGCGCCGGTCTGGCGCATGATGACCTCGGCGAAGATGGCGACCGCCGTCTCCTCCGGCGTGCGGGCCCCGATGTCGAGGCCCACCGGTGCGAGGACCCGGACGAGCTGCTCGTCCGAGGCTCCGGCCTCGAGGAGGCGCCGGGTGCGGTCCTCGGTCGTCCGCCGGGATCCCAGCGCGCCGATGTACCCCACCTTGGTCGCGAGGGCGCCGATCACCGCGGGGACGTCGAACTTGGCGTCGTGCGTGAGCACGCAGAGGACGTCGCGCGCCGTCAGCGACGG
>JAOPZP010000124.1 GCA_025964055.1 Conexibacter sp. | reverse complement strand
GCACGTTCCTGGCGCCGCGCCTGCTCGAGCCCGATGACGCGCGCGTCGCGCTGGAGCGCGAGCTCCGGCACACGATCGCGCAGCGCGAGATGCTCGAGGGCATCAAGCAGGCGATCACGGAGGGCGGTGGCTCGCCGTTCGAGCCCGCCGTCGACCTCGGGTTGCGCATCGCGCCCGTGATCGCGGAGTGGCTGCGCGACCAACTGGCCGCGCTGCCCGACCCCTCCGAGGCCAAGTCCTAGCTCGCGGCGGCAGGTCACGCGATGTGTCGCGCTGATGCCGGTGCCCGGCGGTGGGATCTACGCGCCCTCGTACGTCCCGTACTTGGGAAGCCCTGCCGTCTCATAGACCAGGATCGCAAGTCCGCCTGGTGTCGTTTCGTTGCGGAGGAGGCCCAGCCCCGCGGGGGCACCCCCTTCTGGGAACAGTCGACGGCCGTTGCCGACGACCACCGGGGCGATCACCAGCCGCAACTCGTCTATCAGCCCAGCGGCCAGCAATGACTGGCCCAGCTGGGCGCTGCCGTGAATCTGCAAATCCCGACCGGGCTGCTTCTTCAACTCAGCAACCGACGCGAGGATGTCTCCGGACAGGATTGTGGTCGGCGCCCAATCGGCCTTCGCCAAGCTGCGGGAGGCCACGTACTTCGTCAAGCCATTCATCTTCTCCGTGAAGGGATCTTCCGGGTCGGTGATCTTCGGCCAGTCCCTCGCAAAGCTGTTGTACGTACGGCGGCCGAGCAGAAGCGCGTCGGCCTCGCCGAGCCAGGTCGCGGTCTGTTGAATGAACGCGTCGTCGATGTGCGGGACGAGCCAGCCGCCCTGGGTGAATCCGTCGCTGGTGTCCTCGTCAGGAGACCCGGGACCCTGCGACACACCGTCCAACGACAGGAACTCTGTCAGCGTCAACTTCATCGTGTGTTGCCCTCTCTCTGCTGCGGGGACCGTTCGGCGTTGGCTTTCGGGTCCGCCCGTTGCTCTGCGAGTTCGGCGAGCTGCCGGGTGACGGTGCCCCACCCGTCGTAGAACCCCATCTCTTCATGCATGTCTCGATCTGCGGTGCTTCGGTGCATCACGTGGGCGACGTACTCGGTGCCCGTCGGATGATCCTTCAGCGTGATGATTGCGGTCATGAATGGCTCTTCCGCCGGGCGCCATCCACCGACCAGAGAATTCGTGAAGACGATCCGCTCGAGATCGTCGATCGCGAGAAAGCAGCCGTTGATGTGCGGCACGAACTGGCCGCCGTCGTCGCTGATCTGCGTGAGGAGCGAGCCACCGGGCCGAAGATCCATTTCCAGGACTTTGCATGTGGCAGGCGCCGGCACCCACCATTGCTCGAAGCTCGCGCGGTCTGTCCAGGCGCTCCAAACGACCGAGCGGGGCGCCCTGATGATTCGCGAAATCGTGAGATCGAGATCTGGGTGTGCAGATGAGCTCATTCCGAGTCTTCCTTTTCATGCATGGTGGTGGCGAACTTCTCAAGCCGGTCGGTGCGGCCTTCCCAGAGCTCGCGTTGTTCGGACAGCCATGCTTCGACCACCGTGAACGATCGCTTCTCGATGACGCACGTCCGTACCCGGCCCGCCTTGCGCGTCTGGATCCATCCGCTGGCCTCGAGTAGGTGGATGTGCTTCATGAAGGACGGCAACGTCATGTCGAAAGGCTTCGCCAACTCGCTGATGCTTGCGGGGCCTTGGCCGAGCCGCCACAGCACGGCACGGCGAGTGGGGTCAGCAAGCGCTTGGAAGATGCCGTTCAGCTGCTGAGAATACTGAGCCATAAGGCAAAGTATCACGGTGGCACACTTAGCGCAAGGGCTAAGTAACGCGGGCTCCGGGCGCACCAGCTCCTCGGGACCGCTGCTCGTCCAGAGCCGAAGTCGGGTTTGGGCGGGCGGGCCGTGGGTATGGGGGGCCCGCAAATGCGGTGGGGGCCGGGGGACGGCCCGCTGTCGCTCCATCGGAGGGGGAGGGCGCATGCCGGGACGTCTGAGGTCGCGACTCGCAAAGTGGTGCCTCGTACCGCTGTGCCTCGCTGTGGGGCTGGTCGGACCGGCCGCTGCCGGCGCGGATCCCTCGCCGGCGGCGTGCGACGCGCGCAACAACAACTCCGCGGACAAGCTGCTGCCCTGCATCCAGACGAACGACCTCTGGAACCACATGAAGGCGTTCCAGGCGATCGCCGACGCGAACCCGGGCCTGGACGGCCATCCGTCGCGCAACTCGGGCGAACCCGGGTACTGGCAATCGGTCCAGTACGTCGCGCAGAAGATGAAGGCCGCCGGATATGACGTCACGATCCAGCCGTACAAGTTCACCTACACCTCGTTCGTCGGAACACCGACGTGGAGCGAGACGTCGCCGACGGCGCGTGACCTCACGCTGGTCAGCGACTGGAATCCCGGGACGAGCAACGGGACGGCCAACGCGGACGTACAGCCCGCCGGCGGCATCGTCATCCCACCGACCGAGACGTCCAGCTCGACGAGCGGCTGCACCTCCGGCGACTTCAGCGGCTTCACGCAGGGCGCGATCGCGCTGATCCAGCGGGGTGGCTGCAACTTCGGCGTGAAGGTGCTCAACGCGCAGGCCGCAGGCGCATCCGGCGTGGTCATCTTCAACGAGGGCAACCCAGGGCGCACCGCGGTGACGAACGGCAGCCTGTTGGACGGCGACAACAACCCGTTCGTCCCGACCATCCCCGTGGCGTTCACGTCGTTCGACACGGGCAAGAGCCTCTACGACGAGTACCACGCCGGGACGCCGCCGCACATGAACCTCAGCATCAACGTGGTCATCGACCCGAACCGCGATGACTGGAACGTCATCGCGGAGTCCAAGAAGGGCGACCCGAACCATGTCGTCGTCGTCGACGCGCACCTGGATGCGATCTACGGCGCCGGCATGCTCGACAACGCGTCGGGCTCGGCCACGATCCTGAACCTCGCCGAGAAGATGCGGAAGGTCAACCCCAAGAACAAGCTGCGGTTCATCTGGTTCGGGGGCGAGGAACTGGGTCTTCTCGGCTCGGACTACTACGTCAGCCACCTCAGCCCGGCGGAGCTGGGTCACATCAGCTACGACCTCGACGCAGATGTGACCGCGACGCGGAACTACCTGATCGGCGTCCTCGACCCAGCGGGCCCCGACCTGTTCGGCCGGACCGTGACGGCGACGTTCCCCGACAACGTGTACGAGCCGTCGAAGATCGCGCGCGACATGGGGGTCGACTACCTCAACTCGATCGGGAAGAACCACGAGTTCCTGTCGCCTGTCGGAACCGACGCGTTCAGCTTCAACGCCGCGGGTGTACCGGCGAGCGGCGTGCTGACCGGGCAGGACTGCTGCAAGCTCCCGGAGGAGGTCGACCTCTTCGGCGGAACCGTCGGCAACTACGAGGGCAACATCGGGACGTTCGACGGAGGCTGCGTCGACAACCCGTTCCGGTGGTGCGACAACCTCAGCAACAACGATCCGGAGGTCATGACGTTCATGTCGCGGACGTTCGACAACATGGCGATCCGGATGGCCTTCAACAAGTTCCCCGACCAGAGCACCGCGCAGGCGGCCCGTGCGCGGGCGGCGCAGCGGAGCCGTTCGACGGCCGCGCTTCGGGGCAGCCCGAAGGTTGGCCGGAGGTTCCCGGCCCAGTAGGACGATCTGCTCCACCAGCCGTCGCAACCACTCCGTCACCCCGGAGCCGTTCCTCAGGGTGCGACGGAGATCAGTCGCTCGACCGCGGTCAACACGACGTTGGCCGCGTACGCGGCGTCCTCGAGCTCGACGTGCTCGGCCGGGGAGTGGCTGACCCCGGTCGCGTTTCGCACGAGGACCATCCCGGCTGGGCGATGCGGCGCGACGATGCCGGCGTCATGGCCGGCGAAGCAGACCACGGCGGGCGCCGGATGGCCGAGGCGCTCGCTCGCCTCGCGGAGCGCGGCGTTGACGCCGAGGTCGAAGGCCACTCCGGGACCCTGCGAGGCGACGTCCAGCCGCAGCTCGACCCCGCCGCGGCGCGCGACATCCTGGGCCAGTGCCTCGAGCGCCTGCTGCCAATCGACCAGCTGCTCGCGCTCCGGTGAACGGGCGTCTAGCCAGAGGCGCACCCGCGCCGGGATCGTGGTCGCCGCGTTCGGCTCGACGATGATGCGGGATGCGGTGACCATGAAGTCCGGATCGTCGGGCGCCAGGTCCAGGGCGGCGACGATGAGGCGTGCCCCGGCCGCCAGCGCGTCGGCGCGCTCGCCGCGCCTGGTGGTCCCCGAGTGATCGGCGCGGCCGATGATGTCCGCGCTCATGCGAAGGCGCGAGGCGAGCGCGGTCACGATCCCGGCCGGTTGACCGCTGGCGTCCACGTCGAGGCTCTGGTCGATGTGCAGCTCGATGACCCCCAGGACCCGATCGAGTCCGGCGCTCGCCTGACCGAGGCCTTCGGCCGTCAGGCCGGCGGCCTCGAACGCCTGGCGCAGCTCGACGCCGTGCTCGTCGGTGCGTTGGAGGACGTCGGCGACGTCGAGGCGTCCGGTGAGCCACCTGCTGCCGAACGTCGGCGTGTTGAAGCGGGCGCCCTCCTCGTCGGCGAATGACACGACGGCGATCGGCGAGGAGCTTGCGCGAGCGATCGCGAAGCCGGCGGCCACGCCGAGCGCGCCGTCGAGGCGCCCACCGTCGCGGACCGTGTCGAGGTGCGAAGCCACCACCCACCAGGGCCCGTCGCCGGGCGGCAGGGCCCAGAGGTTCCCGGCGGGGTCCCGTTCCGCGCGAAGACCCACTCCGGCCGCCTGCTCCATGAACCACATCTGGGCGCGCCGATCCTCCGGCGTCCACGCCAAGCGGTTCGTCCCGCGCTCCGACAGACCGATCGGAATGAGTCCCTCCAGGCGCCCGGCGAGGTCGCCGGCGGTGATCGGCGCGTCCTCGGCGCGCGGACGCTCGTCACGGCTTGACGGGTTTGCATGCATGCCGTATATATACCGCTCCGAATACGAGTCATATATTCGACTCGGTTCGCACCCAACGACGCTGGCCCTCCTCCACTTGATGCCCACCTCCGCCTCGCCCGCCGACGCCAACCTCCAACGGCTCGATCCGTTCAGCCTCGAGATCGTCTCCGAGGGGCTCATCGCCATCTCGGACGAGATGTTCGTGACCACGCAACGGACCAGCCAGAGCACGATCATCTACGAGGTCCTGGACTTCGCCGTCGGCCTCACCGACGCGGAGGGCGGCCTGATCACGCAGGGCAACGGCGTGACCCTCTTCCTCGGCACGTTGGGCCCGGGAGTGCGCGCGTCGCTGGACCGCTTCGGCCTGGAGGGGATCGCCGAGGGCGACATCCTGCTCACCAACGACCCCTACGGCGGCGGCGGCACCCACCTGTCGGACGTCACGGTCCTCATGCCGATCTTCTACGACGGCGAGCTCGTCTCGTTCGCCATCAACAAGGCGCATTGGACCGAGGTCGGGGGCAAGGATCCCGGCAGCGTCTCCACCAACACGACGGAGATCTATCAGGAGGGCCTGCAGTTCCCCGTCGTGAAGCTCTATGACGCCGGCGTGCCGAACGTCGCGGTCTTCGACGTGATCGCCGCGAACGTGCGCGTGCCGACGATGTCGATCGGCGACCTGCACGCGCAGCTCGCCTCGGTGCGCCTGGCAGCGCGCCGCTTCCAGGAGCTGGCCGAGAAGTACGGCATCGCCTTCGTCCAGGCCAGCATCGCACGCATGCGCGCCCGCTCGGTGGAGCTCACCCAGCGCGAGCTGGAGCGCCTGCCCGCGGGCGTCTACGAGGTCGAGGACTGGGTCGACGCCGACGAGCACGGCGGTCCGTACCGCATCTGCGTCAAGGTCACGATCTCCGCCGACGCGTTCGTCTGCGACTTCACCGGGACGCATGGGCAGCTGCTGACGCCGATGAACTGCACGCGCACCGCGCTGAAGTCCGCGGTGCAGCTGATCTTCAAGTCGCTCACCGGTCCCGAGCTGCCGCTCAACGAGGGCGTGTTCGACCGGCTCGAGGTCATCTGCCCGGACCGCACCATGTTCACCGCCGAGCGTCCGGCGCCCGTCTCCACGTACTGGGAGGTGCTCGTCCGCATCTCCGACCTCGTGTGGAAGGCGCTGGCCGAGGCGGTCCCGGCGCGCACCACCGCCGGGCACTTCCTGTCGCTCTGCTGCGACCTCATCTCCGGCAACCACCCCGACAGCGACGAGCTGTTCATCCTCTTCGAGCCCAACGCGGGCGGCTGGGGCGCCGGGCAGGGCAAGGACGGCGAGCGTGCGCTGGTCTCGATCGGCGACGGCGAGACCTACATGATCCCGGTCGAGGTCGCCGAGCAGAAGTACGGCGTCGTCGTCGAGCAGTACCGGCTCAACACCACGTCCGCCGGTGCCGGCAAGTGGCGCGGCGGCGAAGGCATCGTCAAGGACTATCGGATCACCGCCGAGGCCGTGACGGTCACGGGCATCATCGGCCGTCACGAGTTCCCGGCGTGGGGTGCCGCCGGCGGGCAGGACGGTTCGCCCAACGAGATGCACTTCATCTACGCCGACGGCCGGCCCCCCGAGGTGACCGGGATGATCTCCGGCGTGACCCTCCACCGGGGCGACATCGTCCGGGTGGTCACGGGCAGCGGCGGCGGGTGGGGCGAGCCATTGGAGCGCGACCCGGCGCTGGTGGCCGGCGACGTGCGCAACGAGTTCATCACGGTGGACGACGCCGACGCCATCTACGGCGTCGACGTGGATCCTCAGACGTTCGCGGTCCAGGCCCTCAGCGAGCGCCGAAGCACGCCCGTGACCCGCGACGAGGGGAACCGGTCATGAGCACCGTCGACGGCCATCAGCGCGGACCGCTGCGCGTCGCCACAGACATCGGCGGCACCTTCACCGACCTCGTCTACCTCGACACCAGCGACGGCAGCATCGGCCTGGCGAAGGCCTCCACGACGCCGCCGGAGTTCGAGCGCGGCGTCGTCGACGCGCTGAACAAGGCGCAGATCGACGCGACGTCCGACGTCGTCTCGTTCGCCCACGGGTCGACCGTGGTGATCAACGCCCTGACCGAGCGCAAGGGCTCGGTCACCGCCCTCATCACCACGGCCGGGTTCCGCGACATCCTCGAGATCACGCGCGCCAACCGGCCCGACCTGTTCAACCTGCGGTTCGCCAAGCCGGAGCCGTTCGTCGAGCGGGCCCTGCGCTTCGAGGTCCGCGAGCGCCTCTCCTACACGGGCGAGGTCCTCACGCCGCTCGACGAGGCCGACGTGGAGCGCGCCGCCAAGGCCGCCGCTGCGGCCGGCGCGGAGGCGATCGCGATCTGCTTCCTGCACTCCTACGCCAACCCGGAGCACGAGCGCCGCTGCGCGGAGGTCGTGCGACGGGTCCTGCCGGGGGTCTCGGTGTCGATGTCGCACGAGATCTCCATGGAGTGGCGCGAGTACGAGCGGACCAGCACCACCGTGCTCAACGCCTACGTCCAGCGCGTCGCCGCCCGGTACCTCGACCGCCTCGCCGCCGAGCTCGAGACGCGCGGCATCGACCGCCAGCGCTACGTCATGCAGTCCAGCGGCGGGACGACGTCGTTCGAGCACGCCAAGGAGCGCCCGATCACGCTCGTGGAGTCCGGCCCGGTGGCCGGCATCATGGGTGCGGCCATCATCGGCCAGGCGATCGGACGCCAGGACGTCATCGCCCTCGACATCGGCGGGACGACGGCCAAGACGTCGCTCATCGAGCAGGGCAAGGTCAAGGTGACCACGGACTACCGGATCGGCTGGGAGCCGGCCAACCCCGGCTATCCCGTCAAGGTGCCGGTCGTCGACATCGTCGAGATCGGCGCCGGCGGCGGTTCGATCGCCTGGCTCGACGAGGCGCTGGGGCTCCATGTCGGCCCGCGGAGCGCGGGCGCCAAGCCGGGGCCCGCGTGCTATCCGGAGGGCGGAGCGGAGCCCACCGTCACCGACGCGAACCTGATCGCCGGTCGCATCGATCCCGAGTACTTCCTCGGCGGTGAGATCGCCGTGTCGCTGGAGCGCGCCAGGACCGCGATGTCGACGATCGCCGACCCGCTCGGGGTCAGCCTCGACGAGGCGGCGCTCGGCGTGATCCGGGTGGCCAACGCCAGCATGGTCAACGCCATCAAGCTGGTGTCGGTGCGCCGTGGGCACGACCCGCGGGACTTCGATCTCGTCGCGTTCGGCGGCGGCGGCTCGATGCACGCGGCCGCGCTGGCGGCCGAGCTGCGCATCGAGCGCGTCATCATCCCGCCGGCGCCGGGGCTCTTCTCCGCCTGGGGGATGCTCATGACCGAGGAGCGCGGCGACTGGCTGCGCACGAGCGTCATGCAGATCGACGCCCTGCGGCCCGGCGACCTCGACGCGATCTGGCACGACCTGGAGCGGTCGGCCGACGACCACTTCGACGGCCAGACCGATCACGACCCCAGCCTGATCCTCACGCGCTCGGCCGACATGCGCTACAAGGGCCAGGAGCACACGGTCAAGGTGCCGGTCGCCGCGGGGCCGATGGGGGCGGAGGAGCTCGCCGACGTCGAGTCCCGCTTCGCGGAGCTGCACGAGCGCCATTACACCTTCCGTCTCGACGCTCCCGTCGAGTTCGTGAACTTCCACCTGACCGCTCTGCGTCCGCTGGGCGCAAGCCGGGATCTGCCGCGCCAGCAGCGCGACGGGGACGTCGGCGAGGCGCTGCGCGGAAAGCGGATGGTGCACTTCGACCAGCAGGGCTGGAACGAAGCGGCCATCTACGAGCGCGCGCGCCTTCCGACCGGGCAGACGGTCGACGGCCCCGCCGTCGTCGAAGAGGCCTCGGCCTCGACGCTCGTCTTCCCTGGTCAGCGTTTCTCGGTCGACGAGTGGTCGAACGTGGTCATCGAGTTGTAGGGGGTTTCCCGGGGCTTGCCCCGGGAGCGGAATGTCGGGGCAGGAGCCGGCGACATAGCCAACGAGGGGAGTGCACAGCGATGCAGGTTCGACGAGTGATGAGTACAGCGGGCGCAGCGGCCCTGGCCGCGGCGGTCGCCGCTGGATGCGGTGGAAGCAGTGGAAGCGGTGGAAGCGACACCAAGAGCGCGACCGCCGCTGGTGAGAAGCAGGTGCGGATCGCCTTCTCGGGCTTTGCCGCGTCCAACAGCTTCTCCCAGGAGACGTTCCGGGGCATCAAGGAGGTCGCGGCCAAGAACGGTGCCACGGCCACGTTCCTCGACGCCAACTTCGACTCTGCCAAGCAGATCGCCGGCATTCAGGACGCGGTCACGTCGGGCAAGTTCGACGCCCTCGTGATCAACGCGAACGACCCCAACGGGATCGTCGCCCCGGTCCGCGAGGCCATCGACGCCGGTGTGAAGGTCATCGCGGCCTTCGTCCCGATCGGGTCGGACCTGACGACCCTCGAGCCCCAGGTTCCGGGCCTGACGTCGACGATCGGCGAGACGCCGAGCTCGACGGGCGAGAACACGGGCAAGATCATCGTGCAGGCCTGTCAGGGCAATGCGGCATGCAAGGTGGCCTACCTGCCCGGCTCGAAGTCCCTGCCGCTGGAGACGATCCGCACCAAGGGCGTGATGGACGTCATCAAGCAGCATCCGAACATCAAGGTCGTCTCCGACCAGGAGGGCGGCTACACGGCCGACCAGGGGCTGAAGACCGCGCAGGACGTGCTGCAGGCCCACCGCGACGTCAACGTGATGGCCAGCTCCGACCAGGCCATCCAGGGCGCCACGAAGGCCGTGGCCGACGCGGGCCTGTCGGGCAAGGTGAAGCTCATCGGCCAGGGCGGTGCGCAGCAGGCGATCACCGCGATCCAGGACGGATCGTGGTTCGGCGCCTACGTCTACGTGCCCTACAGCGAGGGCAAGACGGCGGCGGACTACGCCATCAAGGCGGTTCGGGGTGGGAAGGTCCCGGCCTCGCTCAACAGCGAGACCCTGAGCCCCATCGGCCCGATCGCGACCAAGTCGACGCTCGGCGACTTCAAGGGCGACTGGCGCAGCTAGCCAGGCGGTCGCTGCTGACATGAACGCGAACTTCCCCCCACCGGCGGACTCGGCGGCCGAGAGGCCGTATCTCGAGATCCGCGCCGTGAGCAAGCGCTATGGCGGCTTCCCGGCCCTCCGAGACGTGTCCGTCTCGGTGCGGCAGGGGTCCGTGCACGCGCTCGTCGGCGAGAACGGTGCGGGGAAGTCCACGCTCGGGAAGATCATCGCCGGCGTCGTGCGCCCGGACGCCGGCGAGATCCTCCTGGACGGGCAGCGGGTGAACTTCCGCGGCCCGCGCGACGCGCTCGCCGCAGGGGTGACCATCATCGCGCAGGAGCTCGCACTGCTTCCGGCGCGGTCAGTGATGGACAACGTGTTCCTCGGCGTCGAGAGCACGCGGGCCGGTGTGCTGCAGTCCGGGCGGCTCGCGCAGCGCTACCGGGAGCTGGCCGACCGGATCGGCTTCGACCTGCCGGGGACGGCGCCGGTCCGCTCGCTGCGCCTCGCCGACCAGCAGAAGGTCGAGATCATGCGGGCGGTCGCCCGCGGGGCCAGCGTCATCGTCATGGACGAGCCCACCGCGGCGCTCACGGAGGACGAGACCGCCCAGCTGGCGTCGATCGTCCGCGAGCTGGCTGCCGCCGGGACGACGATCCTCTTCATCTCGCACTTCCTCGACGAGGTGCTGCGCCTCTGCGACACGGTGACCGTGCTCAAGGACGGCAGCCTGGTCCGCACGTCACCGGCCGAGGTCGAGACGCCCGAGACGCTCGTGACCGGGATGTTGGGCCGGACCCTGGACGTCGCGTTCCCCGAGCGCCCGCCGCGCCGGCCCGACGCGCCGGTCTCCCTGCGGGTCGAGGGCCTCAGCGAGCCGGGGGTGCTGCATGACATCTCCTTCTCGCTGCGCGAGGGCGAGATCCTCGGTCTCGCCGGGCTCGTGGGCAGCGGTCGTTCGGAGGTCGCTCACGCGATCTTCGGCGCCCGCAAGCGCAGCTCGGGGACCATCGAGGTCAACGGCCGCCGCGTGACGATCGGCAGCCCCAGGGCCGCGGTCGGCGCCGGGCTGGCGATGCTGCCCGAGAGCCGCAAGGAGCAGGGGCTGGTCATGGGCCGGCCCATCCGCGAGAACGTGATGCTCTCCCACCTCGGGATCGCCAGCCGCGGCGGGGTCATCGCCCGGCGCGACGAGCAGCGGGCGGCCCAGACGATGGTGGAGGAGCTCGGCGTCAGCCTGCGGTCGCTGGAGGCGCCGGTCCGCACGCTGTCGGGCGGCAACCAGCAGAAGGTGCTGTTCGCCAAATGGCTGATCCGCCCGCCGCGCGTGCTGATCGCCGACGAGCCGACGCGCGGTGTGGACGTGGGCGCCAAGCGCGCGATCTACGAGCTGCTCGCGTCGCTGGCGGCCGAGGGCATGAGCATCCTGCTCATCAGCTCCGAGGTCGAGGAGGTCCTGGGGCTGTCTGACCGGGTGCTGGTGATGCGGCAAGGAGCGGTCGTCGACGAGCTGGAAGGCGACCGCATGACGGCCGACGTGGTGATGCGGGCCGCGTTCGCGGCCGCAGGAGAGATGGAGGCGCACGCGTGACCGATCGATCGGCAACCCAGGAGGAGACCGTCATGGCGCCGCCCCGAGCACCCGTCGTCCCATCGCGGATGGAGACGCTCACCGCGCGGCTGCGCCAGGCCAGCCCCCGCGACTACGGCATCGTCGTGGGGTTCGTGGCGCTGTTCGTGGCGCTGAGCGTCGGCAGCGACGTCTTCCTCACCTCGCGCAACATCCTCAACCTGCTCGACCAGTCGGCGGCGGTCGGGATCATCGCGTGCGGAGCGACGCTCGTCATCATCGCCGGCGGCTTCGACCTCTCGGTGGGCGCGAGCTTCGCCGTGTCGGGCGTGGTCGCCGCGCTGATCGCCAAGCACACCGGTGACGCCACCCTCGGCATCCTCGCCGGCGTCGCCGCCGGAGCCGGGTTCGGACTCTTCAACGCCCTGCTGATCACGCTCGGACGCATCAACGCGTTCGTGGCGACGCTCGCTTCGAGCATCATGTTCCGCGGGCTCGGGCTGCTGCTGACCACCGGGATGATCGTCTCGGTGCCGATGCTCGGCTTCCAGAGCATCGGGCAGGAGAAGCTGCTGGGTGCGAAGTACTCGATCTGGCTGTTCGCCGCGTTCGTGGCCTTCACCTGGTTCCTGCTGGCGCGCACCAGCTTCGGCCGCTACGTGTACGCCGTGGGCGGCAACCCCGAGGCCGCCAGGCTCTCGGGGATCCGCGTCGAGGTCATCCGCGGTGCGACGTTCGTGATCAGCGGCCTGAGCGCCGGGCTGGCGGGCGTGATCGTCGCCTCGCGCGTCGGCGGCGCCCAGGCCGACGCGGGGGTCGGCCTCGAGCTCAGCGCCATCGCCGCGGCGGTGATCGGCGGCACCAGCATCGTGGGCGGGGAGGGCGCCATCTGGCGCACCGTGATGGGGGTCCTGCTGCTCGGCATGATCACCAACGGCTCGAACCTGCTGAACATCAACCCGACGTACCAACAGATCCTCCAGGGCGCGATCATCGTCACCGCGGTGAGCGTCGACGCCTGGGCCCGTCGCCGGCCATGACGCGTCCGCACCAGCGTGCCAGGCCCGCCCTCGTGGCGCGGCCCCAGTCGTGCTGCGCCGATCCACGGCCCTCCCACCTTGTCGACCACGGCGCTTCAGGAGGCGCAACATGACCGAAGGCCAGACCACCGCCACGTCCCCGACGGGAGCGACGACCTACGCCGACCAGCGAGGACGGTCGAACGAGCTCTTCGCGCAGGCTGCCACGCTGGCGCCGGCGGGCGTGCACCACAACCTCCGCAGCGCGGCGCCGTTCCCGCTGTTCTACGAGCGCGGCGAGGGTCCGTACAAGTGGGACGCCGACGGCAACCGCTACCTCTGCTACGCCATGGGGCAGGGCTCCCAGATCCTGGGCTACAGCCCCCCGGCGGTGGTGGAGGCCGTCCGCAAGCACGCGGCGTTCGGGATCCCCGGCGGCTCGCACGCCCTCGAGATCGAATGGGCGCGCCTGGTCGGCGAGCTCATCCCCTCGGCTGAGCGCACGCGCTTCCTGGCGTCGGGAACCGAGGCGACGATGCTGGCCCTGCGGCTGGCCCGCGCCCACACCGGCCGGTCCACTGTCGTTCGCGTCCAGGGCCACTACAACGGCTGGCACGACTACGGCCTGATCGGCTACCGAGCGCCGTTCGACGAGGCGGCGACCGCGGGGATCCCCGACGAGGTCCTCGCCACCGTGCGCACGATCCGGTCGGACCTGTCGCCGTCCGAGCTCGAAGAGGTCTTCGCCGGCGAGGACGTCGCCGCCGTCATCCTCGAGCCCTCCGGGGCCTCGTGGGGGACCGTGCCGCTGCCGTCGCACTTCCTGGCTTCGCTGCGCGACGCGACGAGCCGGCACGGCACCGTGCTCATCTTCGACGAGGTCATCACGGCATTCCGGTGGGCGCCGGGCGGCATCCAGTCGCTCACCGGCATCACCCCGGACCTGACCTCGCTGGGGAAGATCCTGACCGGCGGGCTCCCCGGCGGCGCGGTCGCCGGCGCCGCCGAGATCCTGGACCTGCTGCGGCCCGACAAGTCGCCGCGCGAGGGCTACGTGCTGCACCACGGCACCTTCAACGGCCATCCCGTGCCGGCCGCTGCCGGCATCGCGACGCTCACGGGAGCCGCTTCGGGTGAGGCACAGCAGGCCGCCGACGGGCACGTCGCGGCGCTGCGGGCCGGGCTGCAGGAGATCGTCGAGAGCCTGTCGATCGCGGGATTCGCCTACGGCGATTCGTCGGTCTTCCACCTCTACCTCCAGTCGCCTGACGGAGAGGTGGTCGGCGACGTGTCGCCGGAGACGATGACCACCGAGCGCTACCTGGCCATGCCGCGCTCGCTGATCGCGGCGCTGCACCGTGAGGTGCGCAGCCGCGGGGTCGACCTCTTCTCCTACAACGGCGGCATGGCGTCGGGGGCGCACGGCGACGCCGAGCTCGAGCTCGCGCTCAGCGCCTTCGACGGCGCGTTGCGTGCGCTCGTCCAGACAGGCGTCGTGGCGACCGCATGAGCACCGTTCCAACGACACCAACTACGAGCACGGGCCTACAAGGAGGCACCATGACGGACAACAACGAGCTTCAGCCGGCGACCCGGGTCATCTGCGTCGGACTCGGCGCCATCGGCCGCGCCGCGCTGGACGAGTGCGTGCGTCGCGACGACGTCGAGGTCGTCGCCGCCGTCGACCCCGCCCGGGCCGGCGAAGCGCTCGGCTCCATCGAGGTCGTCGGGTCGATCCAGGAGCTGACCGATGCCCAGCTGGACGCCGACGTCGCGATCGTCGCGACCGGCTCCTCGGTCCCGGCCGTGGCGGCCGACGCCCAGCTGCTGATCGAAGCCGGACTGCACGTCGTCAGCAGCTGCGAGGCGCTGGTCTACCCGTGGCTGCGCCACGGGGAGACGTCCTCGGAGCTCGACGCGGTCGCGCGCGCCCACGGCCGCGCCGTGGTCGGAACCGGAGTCAACCCCGGCTTCGTCATGGACGTCGCCCCCGTGATGGCGCTGTCGGTCTGCATCGCGCCGCGCGCGATCAGCGTCACGCGCAACGTCGACCTCAGCCGTCGCCGTCCCCAGCTTCCGGAGAAGCTGGGCGTCGGCTGCACCGTCGAGGAGTGGCAGCGCCGCGCCGACGGCCCCGGTCTGGGCCACGCCGGTCTGGAGGAGTCGGCCGCGCTGTGCGCCGTCGGCGCCGGGTGGAGCGTCGGGTCGGCGAGCTTCGAGCGTGGGCCGGTCGTGGCCGACGGCTCGGTCATCGGCATCCGCGAGGTCGCAACGGTCGACGCGGGTGACGGCCGGTCGGTCTCCCTCGAGCTCGTGTTCTCGATGGAGGGCGAGGACGTCGACCGCATCGTGATCGACGCTGACGCCGGCGTCGAGATGACCCTCACGGGAGTCCACGGCGACCGCGCCACGGTGGCCCGGCTCGTCCACGCGGCCACGGTCGTCGCGGCGGTGCCCGCCGGGCTGCGTCTCCCCATCGAGCTCCCCGGCTGGGCCGGGGCGACGGCGGCCGTCGTCGAGCCGCAGGCCGCGGCGTAGACCGGCACCATGTGCATGCATCACGGAGCCGGCCCGGAGGACCAGGCCGGCACCGGAGGGCAGATCCCTGCGGGCGCCGAGGCGGCGCCCGCGGGCGCGCCCGCGGCGAACGTCGCCGGCGAGCACCAGCTCGTGTACGAGTCGCTGCTGGAACGCGACGGGGTCCGTGTCTCGAGAAGCCCGTGGGGCCCCGACGACCAGATCGGACGTCTGAACTGGATCACCCCCGAGTCGCGCCGCGCGGTGCTCGAGCTGCTCGACGGCCGCGCGACCTTCGATCTCTCGGTGGACTACGTGCTCGGCATGCCGTCGTGGCTTGCGGCCGGCGATCCGCCCTACGGCATCTGGATGACCCACACCCCCGACGGATCGCGCAACGAGGACCTCGGCGCGCGTGGCCCCGACGTGCTGTCGAAGTACAGCTACGCCGGCGACTCGATCGCCATGTACACGCACTGCGGCACCCACATCGACACGCTCAACCACCGTGGGTACTACGGAACGTTCTGGAACGGTTGGACGGCGCAGGAGGACCTGGGGAGCCGTCATTGGCTCAAGGGCGGCGCCGAGCACTACCCGCCCATCGTCGCCCGCGCCACGCTGCTCGACGTCGCCGGTCTCCACGGCGTCGACTGCCTGCCCGACGGCTACGCGATCACCCCCGCGGACCTGCGCGCCGCCGCGCGCAGCCAGGGCACGCAGCTGCAGTCCGGAACCGTCGTGCACGTCCGGACCGGCCGCATGGGGCACTGGCCCGATCCCGACCGGTACCTGCCCAACTCGCCGGGCCTCGGCCTGGCTGCCGCACGGTTCCTCTGCGAGGAGGTCGGCGCCATGTGCGTGGCATCGGACTCGATCGCCTTGGAGGTCCTGCCCTCGGAGGAGGAGGGCGCGTTCATGCCCGTGCACTCCTATCTGCTGGCGACGGCCGGTGCGCAGATCATGGAGGTCGTCAACATGGAGGAGATCGCGGCGGAGAAGATGTACGACTTCGCCGTCCTCGCCTTTCCGCTCAAGCTTGCCGGCGCCACCGGCGCGCCGTTGCGACCGGTGGCTGTTCCGATCCGCTCGTGAGCGGCGGGCTCAGTCGACCTGCGGGCTCAGCGTGTCGCGCCGGAAGCGCCCGGCGTCGAGGTCGGCGTCGGTGACGACGAAGCCGTCTGTGGCTTCCGACGCCATCCAGGCCTGCACCCGCTCGAGGAACTGCTGGACGTGCTCGGTCGCCAGCTTCTGCACGACCGCGACGTCGCGGCGCCGGTATCCGGCGAGCAGCGCTGCGTGGTCGAGCTTGACCTTGGTGAAGTACTCGTCGAGCTGACCCCATTCCCGCTCGCCGCCGAAGCAGAGGTAGGCCAGGCGCTCGCCCTGATCGTGGATCTTGGTCGCGATCTGGTGCAGCTGCTCGTTGTGGGTCGCGCCGGCCTCGAGACGATGAAGCTGCGCATTGGCCCGCGTGATCTCGAGGTGGTCTCGCCGATCGATGGCGCTCTCGACCGCCTCGGCCGCCGCGGTCATCGCGTCGAGGTCGGCATCCGTTGCGCGCTGGACGGCGACGCGCGCCACGGCCTTGGCGATGACCACGTGGACCTCGAAGAGGTCGGCGATGTCGGCGAGGTCGAGGGCCCGGACGGCAAACCCGCCTCTGTCTCGCATCTCGATCAGTCCCTCGGAGCCGAGGAGGAAGAGCGCCTCCCGGACGGGCGTGCGGCTCAGCCGCAGGTCCGACGCCAGCGCGACGTCGTCGATCCGATATCCCGGCTTGAGCTCGAGCGTGATGATGCGCCGCTTGATCTCGTCATAGGCTTGTCGCATCAACGCACGACCTGTTCGTGCCATGGCTGAGCTCCTCTCTGGAGATGAGTGGGCGGGCGGCGCCCGGCGGGGACCGTGGGCCGGTCGCCATCGCCTCCACCATATATCGTTGGTATGCGAAATGCACCGGGAAATTCGTGCATCGCGTCGAAGCTGCGGTCCGGCGCCTTGTCCGCGCGTGTCGCGACCTAGTGGACCGGGGATGGATCCCACCAATCTCATGTTGAACGGGTTGACCCGTGGTGGAGACATCATCGAGTCGACCGTCCGCAAGATCGCGGGCACGGCGACCACGCGCGCGCGGACCGATCGCTGGAACGTCGTCACGGTGAACCGGCCGCCACAGGAGGTCATGCCGGATGGCCGGCTGCCGGGCCCGCTGGCCGAGATGGCCAGCGAGATCGAGGTGCAGGTGCGCCCGGCGCCCGCCGACAAGGGCAGCGAGCTGGCCGCCCGCATCACGCGACCGTCCGACGGCGGCGAACAGGTTCCCGGCGGCAAGCACACCGGCGACCAGCGCGAGCGCCTGCGCACCGCGCTGCGCCACGCGAAGATGATCCTCGAGACCGGCGAGGTGCTCGAGTCCGACAAGCCGTCGACGACCAGGACGACGATCACGAACCTCCCGCTGGAGCTCGCCCTCCGCCGGGCGCAGGGGACGGGACGGCTATGAAGGCCTTGTGCTGGACGGGCGTCAACGAGCTGTCGGTGGAGAACGACATCCCCGACCCTCGCATCCAGAACCGTCACGACGCGATCCTCAAGGTCCACCTCAGCTCGGTCTGCGGCTCGGACCTGCATCAGATCAGCGGCTACATCCCCGCGATGCGCGAGGGGGACGTGATCGGCCATGAGTTCATGGGCACGATCGTCGAGACGGGGCCCGACGTGCAGAAGCACAAGGTCGGCGACCGCGTCGTGGTGTGCTCGGTCATCGCCTGCGGCTCGTGCTGGTTCTGCGAGCACCAGATGTACTCGTGCTGCGACAACGGGAACACCAACCCCGCGATCACCGAGGCGATGTGGGGCACCCATCCCGCCGGCATCTTCGGCTACTCCCACGCGATGGGTGGCTTCAAGGGCAGCCACGCCGAGTACGTGCGGGTGCCGTACGCCGACACCATCGCCTTCGCGATCCCCGACGGCGTGGAGGATGAGGCGGCGCTGTTCGCCTCCGACTCCGCGCCGACCGGGTGGATGGGAGCCGACCTCGGCGGCGTCCAGCCGGGCGACATCGTCGCGGTGTGGGGGTGCGGTGCGGTGGGGCAGATGGCCGCCAACTCGGCGTTCCTGAAGGGGGCCGAGCGCGTCATCGCGATGGACCGCTTCGACTACCGCCTGGAGATGATGGAGCGGCACATCGGCGCGGAGGTCCTCAACTACGAGCAGACCGACGTCGACCTGGAGCTCAAGGAGCGCACGGGCGGCCGCGGGCCCGACGTGTGCATCGAGGCCGTGGGCCTCGAGTCGCACGCGCCCGGGCCGCAGTACCGCTACGAGCAGGTCAAGCAGCAGCTGCGCATCGAGACGGATCGGCCGCACGCGGTGCGCGACGCGATCATGGCCTGCCGCAAGGGCGGCACGGTCTTCGTCCTCGGCGTGTTCGTGGGGATGGTGGACAAGTTCCCGCTGGGGGCCTTCATGAACAAGGGCCTCACGATGCGCGGCGCCCAGCAGCACGGCGAGCGCTACATCCCGGAGCTGCTCGACCGCATCGCCAAGGGCGAGCTCAAGACCGGCCACCTCGCAACCCATCGGATGTCCCTCGACGACGGCCCCAAGGGCTACGAGTTGTTCAAGAACAAGGAGGACGGCTGCCTGCGGTCGGTGTTCGCGCCGAACGGGGCGGCGTCCGCCGCATAGACCTTCCTCCACCATGGCCTCGCCCGTCCTCGCCGCCGTCGACCCGGGCACGGTGGACCTCGCCCCGGTGCGCTTCGCCGCGCGCGTCGCCGCCCACACCGGCGCACCGTTGATGATCGCCTCGGTCTTCGCGAGCGACGAGGTCGTCGAGCGACTGGTCGGCGGGCAGTTCGGCGAGGACCTGCCGCGCGACGCGTCGGAGGCGCTGGAGCGCGCGGCCGCGGCGGTCCGGAGTGGCACGCCCGGCCTGCCGTCGGTCGAGACCGTGCCGTTGGGCGCGTCGAGCGCGCCGAGGGGCCTCGCGTTCGCCGCGCTCGAGGTCGGCGCCGCGCTGCTCGTCGTCGGCTCGCCGGCAGGTCAGCCGCCCGGCCGGACGGCCGTCGGGAGCACCGCGGCGCGGTTGCTGGACGGCGCGCCGACCGCGGTCGCCGTCGTCCCGGCGGGGTGGGAGGACCAGGGCGACTGGACGACGGTGGGCGCCGGGTTCGTCGCCGGCGTCGAGGGCCGCGCGGCGGCGACAGGCGCGCAC
>JAOPZP010000120.1 GCA_025964055.1 Conexibacter sp. | reverse complement strand
GACCGCCGGCGGCTCGACGCCGCTCAGCCGGCCGAGGTCGGCGAAGAGGCGGTCGTTGGTGAAGTTGCGCCCGCCCAGGATGTAGCGCTCGCCCACGACGCCGCGCTCGTCGGCCAGCAGGTGCCCGCGGGCGACGTCGGCGGCGCCGACGATGCACAGCGCGCCCTCGACGTACAGCGGGATCTCGCGGCGCAGGAAGCGCCGGACCAGCTCGGTCGACGAGCGCTGCACGTCGTCGCGGCCCAGCACGTGGGCGGGGTTGACGATCACGACCGGCAGCCCCTGGGCGCAGATCCGCAGCGCCTCGCGCTCGGCTTCGGCCTTCGCGTTGGCATAGGTCAACCCGACGCGGGCCGCGTTGAAGCTCTGGGTCTCGTCCACCGTCCCGCGCCCGTGCGCCGGTCCGATCGCCGACGCCGTGGACGTGTGCACGACCTTCTCGACGCCCGCGCGCAGCGCCTCCTCCAGCGCCACCCGCGTGCCGACGACGTTGACGCGGTGCAGCTCGTGCCACCCCGACCGCAGCGCGGTCGCCCCCGCGACGTGGAACAGCCGGTCGACGCCCTTCAGCGCCCGGCGCACGTCCCGGCGGTCGACGACGTCCGCCGTGACGATCTCCGCGTCGAGGTCCGCGAGCGCCGCGACCGGCCCCCGCTGCGGCACGGTCACCCGCACCTCGTCGCCCCGCGCCACGAGCGCGCGCGCCACGTGCGCGCCGACCATGCCGGTCGCGCCGGTCACCAGGGTCTTGGACATCGCGCCGCCATCCTGCCAGGCCCGGGGCGCCGAGGACCATCTAGGGTGCCCGGAATGTCACAGGTCGCAGTGGTCACCGACACCACGCACTACGCGCCGCGCGCGCTGCTGCAGGCGCACGACATCCACGAGGTGTCGCTGTACGTCAACCTCGGCGACCACCACGAGCGGGAGTCCGACATGCCCGACTTCGACGCGTTCTACGATCGCCTGCGCGCGCTCGACCAGCTGCCGACCACCTCCCAGCCCTCGATCGGCGACTTCCTCGAGGTCTACGAGCCGCTCGCCGCGGCCGGGCAGGACATCGTCTCGGTCCACATCGCCGGCGGCATCTCCGGCACGCCCGAGACCGCGCGCCAGGCGGCCACCGAGATCGCCGGCAAGTACCCGGGCCGCCGCGTCGAGGTCATCGACTCGCGCACCGCCTGCGGCGGCATCGGGCTCTGCGCGCTGGCCGGCGCGGCTGCTGCGAAGGCCGGCGGCGACCTCGACGCGGTCGCGGCCCGCGTCAACGAGGCCGCCGACGCCATGAAGATCTGGTTCGCCGTCGACACCCTGGAGTTCCTCCGGCGCGGCGGCCGCATCGGCACTGCGCAGGCCTGGCTCGGCGGCGCGCTGAAGATCAAGCCGATCCTGACGATCGACCGCGAGATCACCCCGGTCGAGCGCGTCCGCACCGCCGGCCGCGCGTTCGAGCGCATGGCCGACTACCTCAAGGCGCGCAAGGAGGACGGCGCCGACGGCTGGGTCGTCCAGCACATCCAGGCCCACGAGCAGGCCGCCAAGCTGGCCGACCGCGGCCGCGAGATCTTCGGCTGCGAGCCCGTCTTCGTCTCGGAGATCGGCCCGGTCATCGGGACCCACGTGGGCCCCGGCCTCCTCGGCGCCGGCGGCCTGCCGCGCAGCCTCATGGCCGGCCTCGGGGTCTAGACGAGCTCGTCGGCGAGCAGGTCCATCAACAACCCGTCGCGCCACGAGCCGTCGGGGGCGCGCTCGTAGGCGCGCAGGACGCCGACCGGCTTGAACCCGATCGCCGCGTAGGCGCGGATCGCCCGCTCGTTGCCCAGCGACGGGTCGATCGTGAAGCGGTGGTGGCCCCGGGCGATGAAGTGACGGATGGCCAAGCGCAGCGCCTCCCGCCCATAGCCCCGACCCCGCAGCCGCGTCGTCACGAGGATGTCGAAGGCGACGTGCGGATAGTCGGGCTCGGTCTCCTCGTCGTACTGCAGCCACCCGACCACGACGCCGCCGACGAGGATGACGAACGACGGGTCCAGGTCGGCCCGGACCTCGTCGGCCTCGTAGGCGCTCCACCACTGCGCGATCTCCGGCTCGGCCAGGAGCGTCAGGAGCGCGTCGACGTCGCCGTCCTCTGCACGGCGCAACAGCACGCGCTCGCCCCGCAGCTCCACCTTCTACGACGCCGGGACGACGATCCCGCCGCCGCCCCCGTTCTCGTCCTCGGGGCGCGGGCCGCCGGGCGGCGGCTCGCCGCTGGCGATCGCCGCCATCCGGACCTCCGAGCGCCAGGCCCACCACTCGCGCACCAGGATCTGGATGCAGGCCGCGAGCGGGATCGCCACGATCGCGCCGAGGATCCCCAGCAGCGTGCTGCCGAACAGGACCGCGACCAGGACCACGATCGGCTGCACCTGCACGGTGCGTCGCTGGATCTGCGGCTGGATGACGTTGTTCTCGATCTGCTGGTAGATGATCGCCCAGATCGCCCAGATGATCGTGTCGGTCGGGAAGTCGTTGAACAGCGTCACGACGCCGATGAGAACGGCCGCCACCGTGGCGCCGACCAGCGGGATCAGCGAGGCGAGACCCGCGAACACCGCCAGTGGCGCCGCGAACGGCACGCCGAGCAGCTCGAGCACCACGAACGCCTGGATGCCGGCGATCAGCGCGACCGTCAGCGCGCCCTGCACGTAGCCGCCGACCGCCGACGCGGTGTCGTCGAGGATGCGCCGCATCCGCTCGCGCTCGGCCTCCGGCCGCAGGCGCAGCGCCGCCTCGACCCAGCCGCGTCCTCCGGCGAGGATGAAGATGCTCAAGATCAGGATGTTGATCAACGCGAAGACCGAGTTGACCAGCCCGAGGCCGATGTCGCCGAGCACCTTCGCCGCGTCGCCGACCTTGGCGGGGAGCGACGACGCCTGCTTCTGCAGCTCGCCGGTGATGTCGTACTTGTCGTCGAGCTTGCGCAGCCGCTCGTTCTTGTTGACGAAGTCCTGGACGTCGTTGGCGTACGCCGGCAGGTTCCCGGCGAGGTTCGTGCCCTGCGTGACCAGCGGCGGCAGGACGAGGGCGGCCAGGCCGATCGGCACGAGGATCAGCCCGAGATAGACGATCGCGATCGCGAACCCGCGCCGCATGTGGCGGCCCAGCCGGTTGACCGGCCCCGACAGCGCGATCGCGATGAACGTGCCGGTGAAGACCCAGCCCATCGGCTTGCGCAGGAGGTACACGAGGTACAGCGCGAGCACCGAGAGCACGACGATCCACACGACCCGGAGGACCGTGCGGGCAGGGATATCGGAGGCTGCCTGGCGCAACGCCCCGAACCGTAGGTGCGGGGCCGGACGTCCAGGCGCGCGATCAGCGCCGGCGGCGGCGCAGCAGGCCGCCGACGGCGGCGATCCCGCCACCGATGACGAAGCCCGCGACCGCCGCGCCGATCAGCACCTGCTGCTGATGGTCGCGGATCTGCTTGCGCCAGTCGGTGACCTCGGCGACCTCGGTGCGCAGGCGCGTCAGCGACACGGCGAGCTCGGCCCGGTTGGCCTCGATCGACGCGCGGATCTGCTCAGGGGAGCGCTGCGGCATCAGATGGTCCTCTCCGGCTGCGACGAGGAGACGGTCTCCTTGATGAGCCGGGCCTCCTCGATGGCCATCTTCGGCGCAGGTGGCGAGCCGGCCTTGAGCGCGCGGTAGGCGATGTAGCCCGCCAGGCCGGCGAGCAGGAGCAGGACCGCCGCAACGGTGAAGAAGCCCCAGAAGAACTGGTTGTCGGGGAACGGGATCGCCCAGTAGGCGAGCCACGCGAGCCCGAACAGGATCATGATGAGCGCGCCGAGGACGAACACGCCCGCGGCGGCGGCGACGGCCGCGCCCTTGCCGAGCTTGGTGACCTTCTGGGTCACCTCGGCCTTGGCCAGCTCGATCTCCTCGCGCACGAGGACCGAGGCGCGCTTGCTGACGTCCTCGATCGCCTGGACGATGCCGGGCGGCGTGTTGGGCTCGCTCATCGCTGCCTCCGCTTGGCGAGGCGCCCGAGGATCAGCGCTGCGACGAGACCGCCGGCGAACGCCTTGCCCACGAGCTTCTCGGGGTTGGGATCGACCGGTGCGCCGGCGGGCGCACCGTCCAGCAGGGCGCTGCCCGCCGGCTGGCTCCACGTCGCTTCGGCGGCGCCGACGGTCGGCGTGGGCTCGGTGACCGGTGCGGCGGCGGGCTCCGCGGCCGGCTCGACGGGCGGCTGCGCGGGGTCGACGGGCTCCGGCGCGCTCACTCGGGCGGGTCCTCGTCGAAGATCCGGCGGAACGCGACTGCGGCGGCGCGCGAGGCGACGATCGACGCGAGGGCGCCGAAGGCCGCGAGCAGGCCCGACCAGACCAGGCGCTTGGTGATGTCGTTGTGCTGCATCGGGGCCGACTCTACCCTCCTGGGACGACCGCTAGCGGTCGAGCCCGCTGCAGATCGTCTCGACGATCAGGCGCTTGGCCTCGTCGAACCCGCCCGCCGATTGGGGCAGCGAGTCGAAGATCCAACCGGTGAGCACCTGCTCGATCGCGCCGTAGAACGCCATCGCGGCGAACTGCGGCGAGATGTCGGTGCGGAACTCGCCGGAGGCCTGTGCCTTCTCGACGACGGCGCCGATCAGGTTGTAGGCCTCGGTGATCTTGGCGAGGTGCGTCTGGCCGAACGAGTTCGCCGCGCGGGTGACCTCGACGATGATGACCTTCATCAGGTCGGGGTCGTGGCGGTAGGAGTCGATGATGAACCCCGCGATCGCCTCGAGCTTCTTGCGCGCGAGGATGTCCTGCCCGTCGACCTCGCGGATCGCGTCGAGCATGACGTTCCAGCGCTCGAGGAACAGGGTGTCGAGCACCTCGTCCTTGGACCGGAAGTAGTGGTACACCAACCCGTAGGCGACGCCGGCCTCGTCGGCGATGTCGCTCACGCGGCAGGTGTGGAAGCCCTGGCGGGCGAAGACGCGCACGGCGGCGTCGAGGATGATCCGGCGCTTCTCGGCGGCGTTCTGGGCGGAGCGGGCGGTGGCCATGGCTAGCCGTAGACCTCCGGGCGGCGGTTGGCCAGCGACGGCAGGTCGGCGCGGATGCGCTCCAGCCGCGCGAGGTCCAGCTCGGCGATCACGTACGTCTCGGCGTCGGGCGCCTGCGCGAGGACGATGCCCCACGGGTCGACGATCATCGACCGCCCGCCGGTCCGCAGGCCGGGCGCGTGGCGGCCGACCTGGTTGGCGGCGACGACGAAGGCCTGGTTTTCGATCGCGCGCGCCCGCAGGAGGACCTCCCAGTGGTCGCGCGTCGTGGGCTCGGTGAACGCCGACGGCACCGCGAGGATGCGCGCGCCCTCGACGGTCAGGCGGCGGTACAGCTCCGGGAAGCGCAGGTCGTAGCAGATGGTCAGGCCCAGGCCGGTGCCGTCGGCCAGCGCGCTCAGGACGACCTCGTCGCCGGGCGCCTCGCCGTCGGACTCGCGGTAGTCGCGGCCGCCGATCAGCACGTCGAACATGTGCAGCTTGCGGTAGGTCGCGCGATCGGTCCCGTCAGGGCCGACGTGGACGGAGGTGTTCGCGCCCCGCGACGAGCCGTCGACCCGCTCGGCGATCGAGCCGGCGACGAGGTCGATCTGCAGCTCGTGGGCGATCGCCCGCGCCCAGGCCAGCGCCGCGCCGTCCAGCGGCTCCGCGCCGGCCCGCTGGTCCTCGGGCGCGCCGTAGACCGACCACTTCTCGGGCAGCACGACGAGGGCCGCGCCGTCGGCCGCGGCGGCGCGGACGAGGCGGTCGGCGGTCTCCAGGTTGGTGGCCTTGTCGGCGGTCGCGGTAAGTTGGACAGCGGCGGCGCGCAGGATGGATCTCCCCGAATCTGGCGATTGACTGGTCAGTCAACCGACGTCCATGGGAGCATACCCCGCGATGTCGGCCCTGGACGCCCTGCCCCTGCGGGATCGCCCGACCGGGCTGCCGGTCCCGCCGGCCCGGATGGCGCTGCTGCGCGGCGGCCGCCCGCTGAAGCACTGGCGCTACGTCGGGCTCTACGGCGACGAGGCGATGCTCTGCGCCGCGCAGGTGCGCATCGCCGGCCTGCCGCAGGCCTTCTGGGCGGTCTGGGATCGCCACGCGCTGCGCGAGCGCACCGTGTTCCGCCGCGGGACGCTGAGGCTCGACGACGAGCGCGTGTGCTTCGGGCCGGTCGACGTGCGGCTCCAGCCCGACGGCGATCCCGTGGCCGTGACCTCGCGCCACGGCGACTCCTACATCTGGACGCGCAAGCAGCCGGTACGCGCGGTCGGCACGGTCGACGGCCGGCCGGTCGACCTGCGCGGCCTGATCGACGACTCCGCCGGCTACCACGCGCGGCGCACGGCGTGGCAGTGGTGCGCGGGCGTCGGCGAGGCGCCCGACGGCACGCCGCTGGCCTGGAACCTCGTCGCCGGCGTGCACGACGCGCCCACTGGGAGCGAGCGCACGGCGTGGGTGGACGGCGCGGCGCGCGAGCTGCCGCCCGGCGCGTTCGCCGACGACCTCGGCGCCGTGACCTGGACCGACGCCGACGCCGCGCAGCTGCGCTTCGCCGAGGAGGCGCGCCGCGCCCGCGCCGACGACTTCAAGCTCTTCGCCTCCGCGTACGTCCAGCCGTTCGGCACGTTCGCGGGCACGCTGCCCGGCGGCCTCGCGGTCGCCCGCGGCTGGGGTGTGATGGAGCGCCACACGGTGCGCTGGTGACGACCGTCAGACGCGAGCGGGCGGCACGCAGATCACGTCACGTACGCTGAGGCGATGTCGTCGTCCTACTCGTCCCCGCTGGCGCAGGAGCTCGCGCCGGGCCTCCTGGAGCGCTTCGAGCGCTACGTCCGCATCGAGTCCACCGCGCAGCGCGACCGGACCCAGAGCCCGAGCACGCCCGGCCAGCTCGAGGTCAGCCGGCTGCTGGTCGCAGAGCTCCAGGCCGCGGGCGTCGACGACGCGATGCTCGACGACAACGGCTACGTCGTCGCGACGCTGCCGGCCACCGTCGAGGACGCCCCGACGATCGGCCTCGTCGCCCACGTCGACACCAGCCCGGACGCACCCGGCGCCGGGGTCGAGCCGCTCGTGCACCGCGACTACGACGGCACCGCGATCCGGCTCCCCAAGGGCGACACGGTGCTCGACCCCGCCGACATGCGCGCGCTCGCCGACAAGGTCGGCCACGACCTCGTGACCTCCAGCGGCGACACGCTGCTGGGCGCCGACGACAAGGCCGGCGTCGCGGAGATCATGACCGCGGTCGCCTACCTGGCCGCCCACCCCGAGCTGCCGCGTCCGACGCTGCGCATCTGCTTCACCCCCGACGAGGAGATCGGCGAGGGCGCCACGCTCTTCGACGTCGAGCGCTTCGGCGCGTTCTGCGCCTACACGATGGACGGCAGCGAGGTGGGCGAGCTGCAGGACGAGACCTTCACGGCCTGCGAGGTGACGCTGACCATCGACGGCGTCGACATCCACCCCGGGTTCGCCAAGGGCAAGCTCGTCAACGCCGCGCGGCTGGCGGCGCGGATCGTCGCCGCGCTGCCACAGGATCGCCTGACGCCGGAGACGACCGACGGCCGCGAGGGCTTCATCCACGTCTTCGAGATCACCGGCGACGCGCAGCACACGCGGGTCTCGGCAATCGTCCGCGACTTCGACGACGCGCTGCTGCACGAGCACGTCGCGTTGCTGCGCGCGACCGCCGAGGAGATCGTCGGCGCCGAGCCGCGCGCGCGGCTGGCGATCAGCGTCCACCCGCAGTACCCCAACATGCGCAGCTACCTCGAGCCGTTCCCCGA
Organism: Conexibacter sp.; assembly: GCA_025964055.1. Classification (GTDB taxonomy): domain Bacteria; phylum Actinomycetota; class Thermoleophilia; order Solirubrobacterales; family Solirubrobacteraceae; genus Baekduia. The sequence continues at coordinate 5,282 of JAOPZP010000120.1, read as the reverse complement.
GGTGGTCGAGGCGGCCGAGCGGGCGATCAACGCCGAGGGCCTCGCCGCGCGCCGCACGGTCATCCGCGGCGGCACCGACGGCTCGCGCCTGAGCGCGATGGGCCTGCCGACGCCCAACGTCTTCACCGGCGGCCACGAGTTCCACTCCGTGCGCGAGTGGGCGTCGCTGCACGACATGGCCTCCGCCGCGGCGACGATCGTCCGGCTCGCCGAGGCATGGACGCAGGACGACCTGCGGGCGGCCGCGACGCGCGCGGCGTCGGCGGCCTAGTGTCGTGAGTCGGAAATTCGGGCGCAGCATGCGGGATGCTCGGCCCCGGCTGACGGCCGGCGATGACCGCAGGTGAACGCCCGTTCATCGAGGTCAGCGGTGGTCGTCAGCCGGCGGCGAGCGCTCGCATGCTGCCCGCGAATTTCTGAATCACGACACTAGACCGTCCCCAGCGCCCGGAGGGCCAGGAACGCGATGACCAGCGCGGCCGCGGCCATGACGCCCAGCTCGCGCCGCACGATCTGCAGGACGACGGACTGCTGGTCGCCGGCAGGCAGCCGCCCCACGGCCTGCGCGTCCTCGAGGTCGCGGGCGTCCAAGACGGTCTGCGCCGACACCAGGCGCAGCTGCTCGGCGACGAACCCGACGGCGACCGGCAGCAGCGCGTAGAGCCAGTAGAGGCCGTCGGCCGGCTGCAGCCCTGCCGCGGCGAGGACGCCCGCGCCGGCGGCCTGCGCGACCGCCGCGACCTGCCCGACGCGGATCAGCACCCACGCGTACTGCCGCGGCTCGACCCGCCACCAGAGGAACGCGGCGACGACGCCGGCGACGGCGTTCGTGACAGTCACCACAAGGGCGAGGAGGTGTGCGGCGTCGATCACGCGGGTTGTCTGCAAGTGCCGTGCGCCACTTTGTGGCAGCAAGTTACAAGTTGGTGATACAACGGAGGTCGAGTGCTCCGGACGTACCTTCCAGCCATCGTCTTCCTGGGTCTCGGGACGCTTGTCGGCGCGCTGTTCGTCACGGCCGGCAGCTTCCTCGGACCCAAGCCCAAGACACCGACCACCTATCAGGCGGATCCTTACGAGAGCGGCATGCCCTCCGAGGTCCACCAGGGGATCCGCTTCGGGATCAGCTTCTACCTGATCGCGATGTTGTTCATCCTGTTCGACATCGAGGTCGTGTTCCTCTACCCGATCGCCGTGCAGCTGCGGTCGTTCGGGACGTTCGCCCTGGTCGAGACGGTGGTGTTCATCGCGCTGCTCGTCGTCGCGTTCGTGTACGTATGGCGACGTGGCGCCCTCGAGTGGCGCTAGAACGTTAGGTAGACATGGAGATCATCAAGCGGGAGAAGACCGGCAAGGAAGGCGACTTCCGGATCCGGCAGCTGCAGGCGCGCGACATGCTGCGCGGCGACCTCGAGGGCGACGACCTCGAGCAGTACGTCCGCGACCGCGTCATCACCACGACGCTGGACCGCGCCGCCAACTGGGCCCGCGGCAACTCGCTGTTCCCCGCCACCTTCGGGCTGGCCTGCTGCGCGATCGAGATGATGTCGGTGGTCGGGGCGCGCCTCGACATCGCCCGCTTCGGCTTCGAGGCCTTCCGCGCCTCGCCGCGCCAGGCCGACCTGCTCATCCTCTCCGGCCGCATCTCCATCAAGATGGCGCCGATCGTCCGACGCATCTACGACCAGATGCTCGATCCGAAGTACGCGATCGCGATGGGCGCCTGCAGCTCGTCGATGGGCGTCTTCAACAACTACGCCATCGTCCCCGCCGACAAGTTCATGCCGGTCGACGTGCACGTCCCCGGCTGCCCGCCGCGCCCCGAGGCGTTGATGTACGGGATCCTCAAGCTCCGCTCGATGGTCCACGCCGATCCGTCGCTGGGCTGGCGCGAGCGCTATGACGCCGAGCGCACGGTCGAGGTCCTGCCCGCCGAGGGCGAGGAGCTGCTGCGCCGCGAGACCGCCGTCAACGCGTTGATCCCGGAGGACACCGCCGGTGCCTGACGCACCGGGTCTGGAGCTGCTCGCGCAGGACCTGCGCGACGTCCACGCCGACGCCGTCGTCGGGACCGAGTTCTTCCGCGGCAAGGGCGCGATCCAGATCGCGCCGGCGGCGATCGACGAGGTCCTCGCCTTCCTGCGCGGCCGCGGCTTCGCGCACCTGATGAGCGTCCACGGGGTCGACTACTACCCCGAGGAGCCGCGCCTCGGCGTGCAGTACGAGATGCTCGACCGCGAGGCGCTCGACCGCCTCACGGTCAAGCTGCGCGTGCCGCTGGACGCGCCCTCGGTGCCGTCGGTCACGCCGAAGTGGCCCACGGCCAACCACCAGGAGCGCGAGGTGTATGACATGTTCGGCGTCGTCTTCGACGGCCACCCGGACCTGCGCCGCATCCTGATGCCCGAGGACTACGAGGGCCACCCGCAGCGCCGCGACTTCCCGATCGGCGGCGAGCCCGTGCTCTTCACCGTGGCCGAGGCGGCGGGCAAGGACTACACCATGGGCGCGGACAACAAGCCCAAGCGGGCGGAGACCGAGTCATGAGCACCACCGATGTCACCCCGTACCGCTCCGGCGAGGAGCGCATCGACGTCACGCAGCGCGTGCAGACGCTCCCGGCGCCGCCCGACCAGGAGCTGCTCACGCTCAACATGGGCCCGCACCACCCGGCCACGCACGGGGTGCTGCGCCTGCTGGTGACGCTCGAGGCCGAGGTCGTCCGCGACCTCAAGCCGCTCATCGGCTACGTCCACACCGGCATCGAGAAGACCGCCGAGGACAAGAGCTACTGGAAGGCCATCCCCGTCGTCGAGCGGATGGACTACCTGGCCTACTACTTCAACGCCATGGCCTTCTGCGGCGCGACCGAGACGCTGCTCGACGTCGAGGTCCCCAGGCGCGCGCAGTACCTGCGGGTCATCCACATGGAGCTCAACCGCATCATGAGCCACCTCGTGTGGCTGGGCACCTCCATGCTGGACCTCGGCGCCGTGACGGTCTGGTGGTACTGCTTCCGCGAGCGCGAGACGATCCTCGACCTCTTCGAGCAGTCCAGCGGCCAGCGCATGCACACGCGCTACTTCCAGGTCGGCGGCGTGATGGAGGACATCCCCGCGGGCTTCGAGGGCAACCTCCGCAAGTTCCTCAAGAAGATGCCGGACGCGATCGACCAGTACCTCGATCTGCTGAACCGCAACGAGATCGCCCTGCGGCGCCTGCGCGACACGTGCCCGCTGGACGAGCAGACCCTGCTGGACCTCGGCGTCACCGGCCCGCTGCTGCGCGCCTCGGGCAACCCGTGGGACCTGCGCAAGGCCATGCCCTACTCGTCCTACGAGGACTTCGAGTTCAAGATCCCGGTCGGGACGCGCGGCGACAACTACGACCGCTTCGCCGTCCGGATGCAGGAGATGAAGGAGTCGGTGAAGATCATCGAGCAGGCCATCGACGGCCTGCCCGAGGGCCCGTTCATCACCGAGGACCGCAAGGTCGCGCTGCCGCCGCGCCACGAGCTCGCGACCTCGATGGAGGCGCTCCTCCACCACTTCAAGCTGGTCACCGAGGGCTTCCGCGTCCCGCCGGGCGAGGTCTACTACCCGATCGAGGGCCCCCGCGGCGAGTACGGCATGTTCATCCGCTCCGACGGGTCGAGCAAGCCGGCGCGCGTCCACATGCGCGATCCCTCCTTCGTGAACCTGCAGGCGACCGAGCCGATGGTCCGCGACGCCTACATCGCCGACCTCATCACCACGCTGGCGATGATGGACCCGGTGCTGGGCGGGGTGGATCGCTGATGGCCGACCAAGAGGTCAAGCGGTTCAGCCACGGCTCCCGCGTCCCGGGCTGGGACGACGCCGTCGACCTCACCAAGGACCCGCAGGAGATCCCGGACCCGGCGACCACGCCGGTCCCCGCGGACCTGCGCGCCGAGATCGAGCACCACATGGCCAAGTACCCCGACCGTCGCAGCGCGGCGATCCCGGCCCTGGCCGCCGCCCAGCACGTCCACGGCTGGTGCTCGCCCGAGGCGGTCAGGCAGGTCGCGGCCGTCATGCGCCTGACGCCGGCCTACCTGGTCTCGGTCGCCAGCTTCTACGACATGCTCGACACGCAGCCGGTGGGTCACCGCCGCGTGTACGTGTGCACCAACATCTCCTGCTCGCTGCGGGGCGGCCGCCGGCTGCTGGCCCAGCTCGAGGACGCCGTCGGCGACGACCCCGACGTGCAGGTGCGCGGCTTCGAGTGCCTCGGCGCCTGCGACATCGCCCCCATGGTGTCGGTCGACGGCATCTACGTCGGCCCCGTCGAGACCGGCGAGGTCGACGAGCTGGTCCGCCAGGTCCGCGAGGGGGCCGATCCCCTGCCGGCCAAGCAGCTGATCAAGCGCCCGTCGGCCGACCCCGAAGCCAACACGCGCGAGTGGGAGCAGCCGCCCACCGACTTCGCGCGCGTCGCCGGCGACCTGGAGCGCCTCGCTCCCGGCGGCGACCCGCTCCCGCCCGAGCCGTCCTCCTTCGGCCCGCCCATGGGCCACCCCGAGGCACCGGCCGTCGACGCCGATCCCACCGCCCCCGTCGAGCAGGCGCCCAGCTCGCCCGAAGAGGGTCCCAAGCAGTCCGAGGAAACCCCGTAGTCCCCGCCATGAGCCAGCACCTGATCTTCGACGATATCGACGAGCCCGGCCTCCACACCATCGAGGTCTACCGCCGTCGCGGCGGCTACGGCGACCGCCTGCGCAAGGCGCTGCAGATGCCGCCCGAGGCCCTCGTCGAGGAGCTCAAGGCGTCGGGCCTGCGCGGCCGCGGCGGCGCCGGCTTCTCCATGGGCCTCAAGGCCTCCTTCATGCCCAAGGGCACGATGGACAAGTACCTGGTCTGCAACGCGGATGAATCCGAGCCCGGCACCTTCAAGGACCGCGAGCTCATGCAGAAGATCCCGCATCTGCTGATCGAGGGCATGATCATCGCCGCCCACGCGGCGGGCGCCAACCGCTCGTTCATCTACATCCGCGGCGAGTACGTCCAGCAGGCCGACATCCTGGACGCCGCGCTGGTCGAGGCATACGACGCCGGCCTGCTCGGCGACAACATCCTCGGCACGGGCCACTCGCTGTCGCTGGCCGTCCACCGCGGCGCCGGCGCCTACATCTGCGGCGAGGAGACGGGCCTGCTCGACTCGCTGGAGGGCAAGCGCGGCAACCCGCGCCTCAAGCCGCCGTTCCCCGCCAACCAGGGCCTCTACCAGGGCCCGACGCTGATCAACAACGTCGAGACGCTGGC
>JAOPZP010000110.1 GCA_025964055.1 Conexibacter sp. | reverse complement strand
ACGACCTTCACGTTGCCGGCCGCCGTGTTGGCGTCGACCCGGTAGGGGCCGTAGGGCACCGTCACCCGGACGTTGCCGCCGTTGGTGGTGGCCTCGGTGCGGGCGGGCTGGCCGAAGAGGTCGAGCGAGACGTCGCCGCCGTCGGTGGTCGCCCGCACGGTGACGGGCTCCAGCCGCTGGGTGCGGATGTCGCCCGAGGCGGTCTGGATGTCGGCGCGGCCGCTGAGGCCGCGCAGGTCGACGTCGCCCGCGTCGGCGCGCACCGTCACGTCGACCTCCGGGGGCGCGTCGATGCGCAGGTCGCTGCGGCAGCGCAGCACGGACTTCAGCCCGCCGCAGCGCGTCTCGATCGTCAGCACGCCGTCGGCGTAGCGCTCCTTGACCTGCGGCCGGTCCAGGAGCCAGGCGTCGTGGCGGGCGATCATCACGTCGCCCGTCAGGCCGGCGCGGACGTCGATGTTGCCGACGTCGGTCCGGACCACGATCTTGCGGACCTTGGCGGTCAGCGTCGCGTGGGTGTCGCTGGTGCGCCGCAGCGCCTCGGACAGCCCGAACGCAGACCCGCTCAGCACGAGCAGGCCCAGCGCGGCCAGGATGACGATCCGAAGGGTCGACACAGGCCAGAAGGTAGACCCGCCGACGGATGCGGGAGGTACGGCTGACCCCCCTTCTTGCATCCCCACTGCAGGGATCCCCCGACCGGGGGATGTCCTGCTCAGACGCTAGCTTCTGACCCCATGGAGACCGCCGCCGTGGGCGCCGATCAGCTCGAGATCCAGCTGCTGCGCGACGGCGCGCGGGCGCCGGAGCGCTCGCGGCCGGGCGACGCCGGCTATGACCTGCGGTGCCTGGAGCCCGTGGAGGTGGCACCCGGGGACCGCGCGAAGGTGCCGACGGGCGTGGCGATCGCGCTGCCGGGCGGGTTCTGCGGGCTGGTCGTGCCCCGCTCCGGGCTGGCGGCGCGCGACGGCGTCATGCCGGTGCTCGGCCTGATCGACCCGAACTTCCGCGGCGAGCTGGCGGTCACGCTGCTCAACACCGGCGCCGAGCCGTTCCGGGCCGAGGCCGGCGACCGCATCGCCCAGCTGCTACTGCTGCCGTTCTGGGCACCGGCGCTGGCCGTCGTCGACGCGCTGCCACCGTCGCCCGACGACCGCGGCGCCAGCGGCTGGGGCTCGTCGGGGCGCTAGGCCTACACCGCGAAGCGCGCGAAGCGCTCCGCCGTGGCGGCGGGCACGTTCGCGAAGACGTGGACGCCCTCGGCGGTGTCCTCGCGGCGCAGGTCGCCGGCGACGTCGTGCAGCTCGGCCAGGCGGCCGCCCTCGGAGTAGGGCAGCAGCAGCTCGACGCGCTGCAGCGTCCGCGCGAAGGCCTCCTCGACGGCCTCGTTGAGCTGCTCCAGGCCCTCGCCGGTGAGCGCGCTGACCTGGATGCCGTCGGGGTGCTGGAGCCACAGCTCCTGGCGGCGCTCGTCGTCGAGCGCGTCGACCTTGTTGAGCACGAGCAGCCTGGGCCGGTCGCCGGCGCCGATCTCCTCCAGCGTCTGCTCGACCGAGTGCTGCATCTCCCGCAGCTCGTCCTCGTCGGCCGAGGCGTCGACGACGTGCAGGATCAGGTCGGCGAGCCGCGTCTCCTCCAGCGTCGCGCCGAAGGCGTCGACGAGCTGGTGGGGCAGCTTGCGGATGAACCCGACGGTGTCGGTCAACAGATAGGGCCGGCCGTCGATCTGCAGCTGGCGGGTGGTCGGGTCCAGCGTGTGGAACAGGCGGTCGCGGACGCCCACGTCGGCGCCGGTCATGGCGTTGAGGAGCGTGGACTTGCCGGCGTTGGTGTAGCCGGCGATCGCGACCTGCGGGAGGCGGGCGCGCTCGCGCTCGGCGCGCTGCACGGCGCGGGTGCCCTTGACCTGCTCCAGCCGCCGGCGCAGCGCGGCGATGCGATCGCGCGCCAGGCGGCGATCGGTCTCGATCTGGGACTCGCCGGGGCCACGGGTGGCGAAGCCGCCGCTGGAGACGCCGCCGAGGCGCTCGAGGTGGGTCCACAGCCCGCGCATGCGCGCGAGGTTGTACTCGAGCTGCGCGAGCTCGACCTGCAGCTTGCCCTCGGCGGTGTTGGCGTGCGAGGCGAAGATGTCGAGGATCGTCGCGGTGCGGTCGACGACCGACATCCCGAGCTCCTTCTCCAGGTTGCGCTCCTGGCGGGGGCTCAGCTCGTCGTCGACGACGATCACGTTGGCATCGGCGGCCTTGGCCGCGTCCTTGACCTCGAGCAGCTTGCCCGGGCCGAGGTAGGTGTTGGGATGCGGCTTGTCGCGATGCTGGACGGCCTGGCCGACGACCGCGACGCCGGCGGTGCTCAGCAGCTCGCGCAGCTCCGAGAGGTCGTCGCCCTCGTCCAGCGCGGCGATCAGGTACGCACGCTGCTTGGCGCGCCCCTCCGTCGGCGTTGCGCCGGAGCGGGTCGGCGTCGTTCGTCCGTTGCGACTGCGATCCATGTGCCTCTTGAGTCTAGGTCGTCCGGGCGCCTTCGTGCGCGCGTGAGACGCACCGGAATCCGGAAGGCCCGCTGCGCATTGGGGCTAGTCAGAAATGGGGACGAGACCTAGACAGATGATGGAGGATGCCTGTGTGAGGTCGGAGTAGCGTCGCAGGCCAAGGAGGTGGGCGCGTGTCGGAGATCCCCGAACGGCCGGAGGACTGGATCCGCATCGGAGCGGCCGCAGCGGCCCTCGGGGTGAGCGTCGACACCCTGCGGCGTTGGGAGCGCGACGGCCGCATCCAGTTCGAGCGGCGCGGCCAGCAGCGCTATCTGCGCGCCGAGGCGCTGGCGGCCCTCCTGCGCGAGCGCGCCCGCGAAGGCCGCTCGAGCGCCCGGAACCGGCTCCAGGGGATCGTCCTGGGCGTGCGCCGCGACGGGGTGATGGCGCAGATCGACATGGCCTGCGGGCCTTACCGGATCGTCTCGCTGATGTCGCGCGAGGCCGCCGACGACCTGGGCATCAAGCCGGGCGATCAGGCCGTCGCGCTGATCAAGTCGACCACGGTGGTCGTGGAGAAGCGCTGAGCGCCGGCGGTGCCGGGGCGGCGTGGCGGCGCGCCGGTGGGTCGGGCGATAGCGTGGCGCCCATGTCCGACGCCGGCCTCGCCGACCGCCTCGCCGACCGCGTCCTGGAGATCGTCGACGTCGCGTCGGAGTCGGGCTCCGAGGCGGCGCTGGCCGCGCACGTGCTCGCCGTGCTCGGTCCGGCCGGCGCCCGCGACGCCGGCGACACGTGCGTGCTGGCCGGCACGACGTCGCGCGCCGAGCGGCCGCTGGTCCTGCTGGCCGGCCACCTCGACACGGTCCCCGCCCAGGGCAACTTCCCGGGCTCGCGCGACGCCGACTGGGTGCACGGCCTCGGCGCGGCTGACATGAAGGCGGCGCTCGGCGTCATGGTCGAGCTGGCGCTGGCCCCGCCGCCGGACGCCACGGTCGACGTGGGGTTCGTCTTCTTCGGCCGCGAGGAGCTGCCGTTCGGCGACAGCGCGCTCACCCCGCTGCTGGCGCGCGAGCCGGGGCTGCGCGAGGCCGACCTGGTCGTCGTCATGGAGCCCACCGGCAACGAGCTGCATGCCGGCTGCGTCGGCAACATCAACGCGACGTGGACCTTTCGCGGCGTGGCCGGCCACAGCGCCCGGCCGTGGCTGGCCGACAACGCCATCCACCGCGCCGCCGCCGGGATCGCGGCGCTGGCGCAGCGAGAGCCGGTCGACCACGAGTTCGCCGGCCTCACCTTCCGCGAAGTCGTCTCGGCGGTGACCATCCACGGGGGCGTGGCGCGCAACGTCGTTCCCGACACGTGCGTGGCCGAGGTCAACATGCGCTACGCGCCCGGCACGAGCGCCGCCGAGGCCGAGGCGACGCTGCGCGGGCTGTGCGAGCCCTTCGGCGAGTTGCGCATCGACGGCAACGCGCCGTCGGGCGCGGTCCCCGGCGACAACGCGCTCGTGCGGCGGCTGGTCGACGCCGGCCGGCTGTCGGTCGCGCCCAAACAGGCCTGGACGCCGGTGGCCGAGTTCGCCACTGCCGGGGTCGACGCCATCAACTTCGGCCCGGGCGACCCGCAGTACGCCCACCGGCGCGACGAGCGCGTGGCGATCGCGTCGCTGGTCGAGTCCTACAACACGCTCGTGAGGTTCCTGTGCGCCTGAACCCGGTCCTCGAGTCGCTGGGCACCTACCCGTTCGTGCGCCTGGAGGAGGCCAAGCGCGCCGCGCTGGACCGCGGCATCGACCTGATCGACTTCGGGGTCGGCGAGCCGCGGGAGGAGACGCCGGCGTTCATCCGCCGTGCGCTCGCCGAGGCGCTCGATCCGGTGTCGGTCTATCCCAAGGCCGAGGGGCTCCCGGCGCTGCGGGAGGCGATCGCGGCCTGGGTGGGCCGGCGCTACGGCGTCAGCCTGGACCCGGCGACTGAGGTCGTGCCGACGCTCGGCTCCAAGGAGGCGGTCTTCCACCTGGCGCAGGTCGTCGGCGGCGACGCCGTCGCCGTGACCACGCCGGGATACCCGGTGCCCGATCGCGGCGCCCGGTTCGCCGGCCGCGAGGTCATCGAGATCCCGCTGGATCCGGCCCGCGGGTTCCTGCCCGACCTGTCGGCGCTGACGCCGGACGTGCTGTCGCGCCTGGCGATCCTGTGGCTCAACTTCCCCAACAACCCGACCGGCGCGGTCGCGCCGATGGCGCTGCTGGAGCAGGCGGCCGCGCTGGCGCGCGATCACGACTTCGTCCTGGCGTGCGACGAGGCCTACTCCGAGCTGTGGTTCGAGGGCGACGCGCCGGTGTCGGGCCTGCAGCTGGCTGACCGCACCAACGTCGCGGTGCTCAACACGCTCTCCAAGCGCTCGTCGATGCCCGGCTACCGGTCGGGCTTCGTCGCCGGCGATCCGGCGCTGATCGCCGCCCTGAAGCGCTACCGGCCCAACGTGGGCGTCGCGCCGCAGGAGTTCGTCCAGCTGGCATCGGTCGCGGCCTGGGGCGAGGAGTCGCACGTCGCGGAGGTCCGGGCGCGGTACCGGGCCAAGCGCGACCTGCTGCTGCCGGCGCTGTACGCCGCCGGCTTCGGGCACGCCGGCGGCCACGGCACGTTCTTCCTGTGGTTGGCGACGCCCGACGGCGAGGACGACGAGGCCTGCGCGCTGCGCCTGCTCGAGCAGGGCGTGGTGTGCGCGCCCGGCTCGTACTTCGGCGCGGGTGGCGCCGGCCACGTGCGCTTCGCGCTGGTCCCGACGCCCGAGGCGTGCGCGGCGGCGGCGAAGCGGCTGGTCTAGGCGCCGCCATGGCCTCCCCCCGGCGTCGACGGACGACTCAACCGCGATAGTCGCGGTTCAGTCGTCCCTCGACGGCCCGGGGCGGGTGTGCTCGAAGCGGACGACCCGATCGTGGTCGCCGGCCTCGGGCGGCGGCGCCTGGGCCCGCTTCTGGGCGACGTTGGCCTCGGCGCACAGCGCCGTGAAGCCCGTCTGCAGC
>JAOPZP010000058.1 GCA_025964055.1 Conexibacter sp. | reverse complement strand
ACGTCCGCCGCGCTCAGGGCGCCTCGACCCGTCCCTCGTCCGGGCCCTTGCCGTTGCTCTGGGCCTTGCCGTTGGTCTGGCCCAGCGTCTCGCGGGCGAGCTTGAGCGCCGGCCCGGCCTGCCCGATCATCTGGTTCATGATCTCGCCGACGCCCTGGGCGCCGTTGAGGATCGTGAGGTTGTCGACCTTGCTGAACGACTCCGACGCCGCGCGGACGATCTCGGGCAGCTTCTCGGCGAGCTGCTGGCCGATCACGGCGTCGGACTCGCTCTCCAGCGCCTCGGCGCGCTTGGCGATCGCCTCGGCCTCGGCCAGACCTCGGGCGCGGACGGCGGCGCCCTCGGCCTCGCCCTGGGCCTGGGTCGTGGCGGCCTCGGCGAGCCCGACCTCCTTGACCTGCTTGGCCTGCGCCGCGGCGGCGAGCTCGACCCGCTTCGCGTCGGCGGCCGCGCCGAGCTCCACCTTGCGGGCGTTGGCCTCGGCGGCCAGCTCCGTCTCGCGCTTGCCGGCCTCCGCGAGCGCGATGCGCGCCTCGCGCTGACCTTCCGCCTCCACCCGCTGCCGGTAGGCCTCCGCGTCGGCGGGCTTGCGGATCGACGTCTCGAGCCGCTTCTCCTCGCGCTGCGCCTCGAGGTCGGCCACGTCGGTCTCCTGCACGACGACCTGCTTGCGGGCCTCCGCCTCGGCCAGCGGCCCGGCCTGGGCGCTGGTCGCGGCGGCCCGGTCCTGCTCGGCCTGGAACTGCGACAACTTGATCGCGGTCTCGCGCTGAGCGGCAGCCTTGAGCGCTTCGGCCTCCTGCTCCCGCTCGGTCGCCTCGCGATCGGCGGCGGCCTGGGCGATGCGGGCCTGCTTCTTGACCTCGGCCGCCCGCGGCTCGCCGAGTGCGCGGATGTAGCCGGTCGGATCGATGATCTCCTGGATCTGCAGCGAGTCGACGACCAGGCCGAGCTTCTGCATCTCGTCGGCCGACGCGTCCCGAGTCTGCTGGGCGAGCTCATTGCGGTTGGCGATCAGGTCCTCGACGGTGAGCCCGCCGATGATCGAGCGCAGGTGGCCGTGGAAGACCTCCTTGACCATGTCGTGCATCTGCGAGCTGACGCGTCCGCCCTCGATGTCCTGGTCGTGCAGGAAGCGCGTGGTGGCGTTGGTGATCGAGTGCGGGTCGTCGCCGACCTTGAAGAGCGCGACCCCGCGGACGCCGACGGGGATCTTCTGGGAGTCGACGCCCTCGACCTCGAGCATCGCCTTGTCGGCCTGCAGCGACAGGTACTGCGCGCGCTGCAGCGCGGGGATCACGAACGCGCCGCCACCGGTGACGATCTTGAACGTCCGGCCGGCGGCCGAGGCGCCCGAGGCGCCGAGCCCGGTGACGATCAGCGCCTGGTCGGCCGCCGGGACGCGCCACAGGATCTTGAACAGCGCCGCGATCAGGACGACGACGACGGCCACCGCGATGGCGGCGACGAGCAGCGGGGTCATGCGGGCGGGGCTCCTTCGGCAGGGGTGGCAGACGGCTGCTCGTACATCCGGGTGACGAGCACGGTGCGGGGCGCGACGCGGTCCACGACGACGATCTCCTCGTAGGCATCGATCGCCCCGCCGTCGACGTCGCGGGCCAGGAACGCCTGGACGCCGCCGTCGATGGCCACCATCACCTCACCGGTGCGATCGGGGCGGATGGCGCCCGCGCTGGTCACGCGCCCGGGGCAGCCGACGGGGTCGCCGCTCACCGGCGGCGCTGGACGTGGAGCATGTCGGATGACATCGTGCCCGGTGAGGCGCTTCAACCCACTCCGAATTCTTGCCAACCTCCCGGAGGCACGCCATGACCGCCACCCCGACCACCTTCATCACCGGCGTCGACTTCGTCGCCGTCCCGACCAAGGACTTCGACGCCTCGATGCACTTCTACGGGGAGGTGCTGGGCCTCCCGTTCGTCAAGCGATGGGGCGACATGCCCGGCGCGGAGTTCCAGGCCGGCAACCTCACGCTGGCGATCATGGACCCCACGGCGTTCGGGCAGGAGTTCCGCCCACACGGACTGCCGATCGCGCTGCAGGTCGACGACGTCGCCGCGGCGCGCGAGCACCTCGAGGCCCAGGGCGTGAAGTTCACGGGCGACACGATCGACAGCGGCGTCTGCCACCAGGCGATCTTCCTGGACCCGTCCGGCAACGCGCTGGACCTGCACCACCGCTACGCGCCGACGCCCGACTGAGGCGGGCCCGCGCCTATCCGTGCAGCTCGTCCACGGCCAGGTCCTCGAGCAGGCCGACCGGGCGCGGATCGCCGTCGTCGTCGATGACCACCGCGCCGCCGGGCCAGTACGGATGCGGCGGCGCGCCCCGGTGCAGGACGAGCGGCTCGTAGATCCAGCAGCCGGTGTTGGCGATGCGCAGGCGCCCGTCGGCGCCCTGCCACTGCGACGGGTCGTCGGCGGGCAGCGGCCCCAGCCGGTGCACGTGGCCGAAGACGACCCAGTCGGCCTCGACGCCGAGCCGGTGCACGACGCGCGCGAGCGCCGGCATCGACGCGCGGCGCATCTGGGCGCCGAGCACGCGCGAGGTGAGCGGGGCGAGGCGGTGGCCGACCGTCTCGTCGCTGCTGCCCGGCATCGTCGCGGCGCGCAGGTAGTTGGCGAAGTCGTCGACCAGCGCGACCGGCGGCCGCGGCAGCACGCCCGTGACCACCGCCTCCAGCCGCGTGCGCGACGGCCCGTGCTCGTAGTCGCCGACCGTCGCGCCGTCGCGCGGCAGCCGGCCGATGAGTCCGCGGGCGAACCCGAACGCCGACTCGGGCAACAGGTGCCGATCGAGATAATGGCCATGGGTCGCCCACACGCGCGGCGACAGCCACAGCCCCGGGTAGTGCACCGACACCCGCGCCGGCGCGAGCCAGCCGGTCACGCGCCGCAGCAGCGGCGTCGCGTCGGCCGGGACCGGCGCGTCGACCGGCAGCGGCGCGGCGAGGTTCCTGACCCAGGGCCGTACGAGCGCCGCGTCGTGGTTGCCGGGGACCAAGACGATCTCGCGGTCGGGCCCCATCCGCGCACCGATCGCGCGCAGCACCGGCTCCGCGCCCGCCAGCGCCCGTGCCGGGCGTCCCTCGGCTAGCTCGACGGTGTCGCCCAGCAGCACGAGCCGGTCGACGTCGTCCAGCGCGGCCAGCAGCGCGGCCAGCGGCGCCGGCCGGCGCAGCACGTCGCGGTCCAGGCGCGAGCCGAGGTGGAGGTCTGACACGACGAGGGTCCGCACGTGAGCGGCGACGTTAGCGGGCGGTGCGCCGCTCTCAGCAAGTTCCAAGGCTTGGGCGCCACGCTGCACCGATGAGAGTCCTGGTGGTCGACGACGAGCTGGCCGTGCGCACCTCCCTGCACCGCGCGCTGAACCTCGAGCGCTACGCGGTCGACCTCGCCCAGGACGGCGACGAGGCGCTGGAGCGGATCGCCGGCGTGCGCTACGACGCGGTCGTCCTGGACGTGAGCATGCCGACGCTCGGCGGCCTCGAGGCCTGCCGGCGGATGCGCGCCGCGGGCGACCGCACGCCGGTGCTCATGCTCACCGCCCGCGACTCGGTCGACGATCGCGTCGCCGGCCTCGACGCCGGCGCCGACGACTACCTCGTCAAGCCGTTCGCCCTGCGCGAGCTGCAGGCCCGGCTCCGGGCGCTGCTGCGCCGCACCGACGGGCCCGCCGACGAGCTGCGCTTCGCCGACCTGCGCCTGGAGCCGGCCACGCGCGACGTCTGGCGCGGCGACCGGCGCCTCGAGCTCTCCCGCACCGAGCACGCGCTCCTGGAGCTCTTCCTCCGCCATCCCCGCCAGGTGCTGGAGCGCTCCGTGGTCTTCGAGCAGGTCTGGGGCTACGACTTCGGCGCGACCTCCAACGTCCTGGGCGTCTACATGGGGTACTTGCGGCGCAAGACCGAGGCGGGCGGCGAGGAGCGGCTGCTGCACACGGTCCGCGGCGTCGGCTACATCCTGCGGGAGGAGCCCACGTGACCCTGCGCCGGCGCGTGACGCTCATGTCCGCGCTGGTCGTCGGTGCCACGCTCGTCCTGGCCTCGGTCATCTGCTACCTCGTCATGCGCGCGGAGCTGCGCGGCCAGATCGACGACTCGCTGCGCGCGCAGGGCAGCCAGGTCGCGCGGCTGCCGCCGGCCGGTGGCGCGCTCTTCGTGCGCCGCGTGCCCCAGCCGCCGCGGCGGACGGGCACGCCGGAGGCCTACGTCCAGTTCATCGGCGTCGACGGGGCGGTGCGGCGGCCGCCGATGACCGCCGAGCCGCGCCTGCCGATCACGGCGGCGACGGCGGCCCTCGCCCGCTCGACCCGCCTCACGCGGATCCTCGACGACACGCAGGCCGACGGCGTCCACGTCCGGATGCTCACCGTTGCGCTGCCGGGCCGCGGCGCGGTCCAGCTGGCGCGCTCGTTGGCCAGCGTGGACCGCGCGCTCGGACGCCTGCAGATCGTCCTCGCCCTGCTGACGGTGTTCGGCACGGCGCTCGCCGCGCTCGCCGCGCGCCTGCTGTCGCGGCCGGTCGCCGCGCCGACCGAGCACGAGCTGGCCGTCTCCCAGGACGCGCTGGCCGACTCGCTGGCCGCCCAGCGCCAGCTGGTCGCCGACGCCTCGCACGAGCTCCGCACGCCGGTGACCTCGCTGCGCACCAACGGCGAGCTGCTGCGCGACGCCGGCTCCGTGCCCGACGCCGAGCGCCGGCTGATCGCGGGCGAGGTCGTCGACCAGGCCGAGGAGCTGACCGCGCTCATCGGCGACCTGATCGACCTCGCGCGCGGCGACGTCCCCGACCCCGCCGTCGAGGACGTGCGCCTCGACGCGCTGGTGGACGAGTGCGTCCAGCGGGCCCGCCGCCACGCACCCGGGCTGCGGTTCGTCGTGGCCGCCGAGCCGTGCGTCGTCGAGGGCGCGCCCGAGCGCCTCGCGCGCGCGATCAACAACCTGCTGGACAACGCCGCCAAGCACTCGCCGTCCGGCGCGTCGGTCGAGATCGCGCTGCGCGACGGCGAGCTGACGGTCCGCGACCACGGCCCGGGGATCGATCCCGCGGACCTGCCGCACGTCTTTGACCGCTTCCACCGCGGCGCCAACGCCCGCGGGCGGCCGGGGTCGGGGCTCGGGCTCGCCATCGTGCGCCAGGTCGCCGAGGCGCACCACGGCTCGGTGGCGCTGGCGCCGGCTCCCGGCCGCGGGACGGTCGCGCGGCTGCGGCTGCCGGCCGTGCCGGTCGGCGCCCTCGCCGCGTCCTAGACCATCGATCGGCCAGAATGCGGGCATGGCCCTCACCCCGCTCGCCGTCCTGGACGGCCACATCCTGCCCGCCGACGAGGCGACCGTCCCGGTCACCGACACGGGCCTGCTGCGGGGCGACGGGGTCTTCGAGGTCATCCGCGTCTACGGCGGGCGGCCGTTCGCGATGGACGACCACCTGCGCCGGATGGCCCACTCCGCCCAGAACCTGCGCCTGGAGATCGACCTGAGCGCCGTGCGCGCCGACACGGAGGCGCTCCTGGCCGAGGCGGGGACCTTCGACGGCGCCGTCCGGTTCTTCGTGACGCGCGGCGGGCGCCGCGTCGGGCTCGTGGAGGCGGTGCCGCCGCACGACCAGCCGCTGGTGCTCGCCTCCGTGGAGTTCGTGCCGCCGCGCGTGCTGGACGGCGTGAAGTCGCTGAGCTACGCGGGGAACATGCTCGCCAAGCGGCTCGCCGAGGAGGCCGGCGGCGACGACGCCCTGCTCGTCACGCCGCACGGCCGCGTGCTGGAGGGCACGACGTCGTCGCTGTTCGCCTCGCTGGACGGCACGACGCTCGTGACGCCGCCGCTCAGCGATCGCGTCCTGGACTCGATCACCCGGCGCCGGCTGCTCGCGATGCTGCCCGACGCGCGCGAGGAGGTCATCACCCGCGAGGAGCTGCGCGGCGCACAGGAGGCGTTCCTGGCCTCCACGACGCGCGAGGTGCAGGCGATCGCGCGCATCGACGGCGACGTGCTCCCGCAGGCGCCGGGACCGCTCACGCAGGCGGCGTCCGACGCGTTCGGCGCGCACGTGCGTGAGGCGCTGGGCGCTGCGTGAAGATCGTCACGGTCATCGGCAACCGGCCCCAGTTCGTCAAGGCCGCCGCGGTCTCGCGCCTGCTGCGCGAGCACCACGAGGAGCACCTCGTCCACACGGGACAGCACCACGACGACGAGCTGTCGACGATCTTCTTCGAGGAGCTCCACGTCCCGCGGCCCGAGCGCCAGCTGCACATCGCCGGCGGCACGAACACCGACCAGACCGCCCGGATGCTGGCCGAGCTCGGCCCGCTGCTGGCCGACGAGCGGCCCGACGTCGTGCTGGTCTACGGCGACACGAACTCGACGGTCGCCGGCGGCCTGGCCGCGGCGCAGGCGCAGGTCCCCGTGGTGCACGTCGAGGCCGGGATGCGCTCGTTCGACCGGCGGATGCCCGAGGAGCTCAACCGCGTCCTCACCGACCACCTGTCGGACCTGATGCTCTGCCCGTCGCAGACCGCGATGGACAACCTGGCGCGCGAGTCGCTGGCCGGAGGCTCGGTGCTCGTCGGCGACGTGATGGTCGACGTCGCGCTGCTCTTCCAGCCGCGGGCCAAGCTCGACCTGCACCCGCTGCGCGACGCGGGCGTCGTCCCCGGCGAGTACGTCCTGGCGACCTCGCACCGGGCCGGCAACGTGGACGTCCCGGAGCGGCTGCGCAAGCTGGTGGACCTGCTCATGGCCGTCGAGGAGCCCGTCGTCTTCCCGCTGCATCCGCGCACCGGCGCGCGCCTGGACGCCGCGGGCTGGCTCGACGAGCTGCAGGAGGCCGACCACATCCGCCTCGCGCCGCCGCTGGGCTACATGGCCTTCACCTCGCTGCTGACCAACGCCCGGTCGGTGCTGACCGACTCGGGCGGCGTGCAGAAGGAGGCCTACTTCGCCGGCGTGCCGTGCGTGACCATGCGCGACACCACCGAGTGGGTCGAGACCGT
>JAOPZP010000043.1 GCA_025964055.1 Conexibacter sp. | reverse complement strand
ACGAAGTCCGAGCTGATCCTCGCCGTCATCGAGCGCTCCAACCAGCGCATCTACGAGGCCTTCGCCGAGGCGGCCGCCGTCGCGAAGGCCGAGGGGCGCGATCCCGGCGAGGCCATGGGCGAGTCCTATTTGGCGCTGCTGGCCGACCGCCGGCTGCTGCTCACCCAGATCCACCAGCACGCCGCCGCGGCGGCGATGCCCGAGGTCGCCGAGGCCTCGCGGCAGATGTTCGCGCGGCTCTACGCGCTCGTGCAGCGCGAGACCGGCGCCGACCCCGAGGCGCTGCAGCAGTTCTTCGCCCACGGCATGTTGATGAACGTGATGGCCGCCATCGGCGCCCAGGACGACGACGGCCCCTGGGCCCAGACCCTCCGCGTCTGCTGATGACCACGAGCCGTCTCCCCTTTTTTGCCCATCGAGTGAGTGACCGCTCACTCTCACAACGACCGGTCCTGGAGGCCGAGATGTCCCCTTCCCCCGAGCCCGCCACCCGGCGCCCCCGCGCCGGATGGACCTTCGCGATCGTCAGCGTGGCGCTGTTCATGGTCACGCTCGACAACCTCGTCGTCAGCACCGCGCTGCCGACGATCCGCACCGACCTCGGCGCCTCGCTCGAGTCGCTGGAGTGGACGGTCAACGCCTACACCTTGGCCTTCGCCGTCCTGCTGCTCACCGGCGCCGCCCTCGGCGACCGCTTCGGCCGGCGGCGCATGTTCGGCCTCGGCATCGGGCTGTTCACGCTGTCGAGCGCGGCCGCCGCGCTGGCGCCCACCACGGGCGCGCTCGTCGCGGCGCGCGCGGCCCAGGGCGTGGGCGCCGCGATCGTCCTGCCGCTCACGCTGACGCTCCTGTCGGCCGCGGTCCCCGTCGCCAAGCGCGGCCTGGCGCTCGGCGCGTGGTCGGGCATCAGCGGCCTCGGCGTCGCGCTCGGCCCGGTGGTCGGCGGTGTGGTCGTCGACGGGATCTCGTGGCACTGGATCTTCTGGCTCAACGTGCCGATCGGCCTCGCCGTCGTCCCGCTGTCGCGCCGCTTCCTCGACGAGTCCTTCGGGCCCGCGCGCAAGCTCGACCTGCCGGGGATCGCGCTGGTCGGCGGCGGCCTGCTGGGCGTCGTGTTCGGGATCGTCCGCGGCCAGGCCGTCGGGTGGACGAGCCCGTCGATCGTCGCGGCGATCGGCGGCGGCGTGCTGCTGCTGGGGGCCTTCGCCGCCTGGGAGGCGCGCGCCGAGGCCCCGATGCTCCCGCTGAAGTTCTTCCGCAGCCGGGCGTTCACCGCGACCAACGGAACCTCGCTGGCCATGTTCTTCGGGGTCTTCGGGTCGATCTTCCTGCTGTCGCAGTTCTTCCAGACGACGCAGGGGCTGTCGCCGCTGGAGGCCGGCCTGCGCGTGCTGCCGTGGACGATCATGCCGATGTTCGTCGCGCCGGTCGCCGGGCTGCTGAGCGACCGCATCGGCGCGCGTCCGCTGATGGCCGGCGGCCTGGCGCTGCAGGCGCTCGCGATCGGGTGGCTGGCGGCGGTGACGACGCCCGACGTCGCCTACGGCGCGCTGATCGTGCCGTTCGTGCTCGCCGGGGCGGGCATGGCGCTGGTCTTCGCGCCCGCGGCCAACGCAGTCCTCGGCTCGGTGCGTCCGGAGGAGGCCGGCCAGGCCTCGGGTGCGACCAACGCGATCCGCGAGCTCGGCGGCGTCCTGGGCGTGGCCGTCCTCGCCTCGGTGTTCTCGGTCAACGGCGGCTACACCTCGCCGCAGGCGTACGTCGACGGCATGACCGCCGCCCTCCCGATCGGCGCGGCCGTCCTCGGCCTGGGAGCGCTGACCGCGCTCTTCATCCCGGGGCTGAAGCCCGCCCCGGCGACGGCAGTCCAGGTCGAGCCCACCCTGGCCCGCGCCGCCTGAGGGGACAGTCCCCAAAACGTCGCGGCGTGGGGACAGTCCCCCTTTTCGCACAGGCGCTGCAAGAAGGGGCCTGGCCCCTCCATGTGGGCTCGACGGCATCGTCACGAAACAGCGAAGGCCCCGCCGGAACCAGCGGGGCCTTCGTGACAAGTCAGTGGACCGTGCACCCGATCTTGTGATGCGGCCTACGGGCGTTACGTCGGAGGGCGGCTCCGGCACCGGGAACTCCCGCTGCGCCCGCCGGTACTCGCTTAAGGCTGCTTCCTTCCGGACCTGACCTGGTTCACGAGCCGACGCCGCGCGGGACCCGGGCCATCAGCGCCGCCTCGACGCACAGACCCCGTTGACCAACACCCCTCGATCGGGGATTCAGCCTCGCTAGAGCGGATTGCGAGCGACAGGGCACCGCTAATTCCCCGCCTAGCACGGTCCACCGCCGAGTCTAGCGGTGCGGACTCGGCTACGGGCGGGCGGTGGCCAGCGCGGCGGCGAAGCGCAGCAGCGACGACGTCAGCGACGGGCCGACATAGACGTTGCCGCCCGGAGCGGTGCTCATCGGCGTGGGCGCGGAGGAGATCGCGGACATGGCCGGGAGTATTCCTGACGGGGGCGTCATCTAACGCCGTACACGTCACACAACGCCTCAGAACGGCCAGGTTCCTCAGCGCACGGGGTCCTGCGTCAGGCGCTCGCGGTCGTGCGGCGCCCAGAGGTCCAACTCGGGCCCCTTGGGAACGATCCGCGTCGGGTTCAGCTGCGGATGCGTCACGTAGTAGTGGCGCTTGATGTGGTCGAAGTCGACGGTGTCCGCGATGCCCGGCCGCTGGTAGAGGTCGCGCAGGTAGCCCGAGAGGTGCGCGTAGTCGGCGATGCGGCGCAGGTTGCACTTGAAGTGGCCGACGTAGACGGCATCGAAGCGGACGAGCGTCACGAACAGGCGCCAGTCCGCCTCGGTGATCTCGTCGCCCAGCAGGTAGCGGCGGGTCGCCAGGCGGTCGTCGAGCCAGTCCAGCGAGGCGAACAGCTCGTCGAAGGCCTGCTCGTAGGCGGCCTGCGTGGTGGCGAAGCCGGCCTTGTAGACCCCGTTGTTCACCGTGTCGTAGACCCGTTCGTTGACCTCGTCGATCGCGGTCCGCAGGTCCTCGGGATAGAGGTCGGGCCCCTGGGTGCTCCAGGCGTTGAGCATCCGGATGATGTCGGCGCTCTCGTTGTTGACGATCCGCCGCTCCTGCGTGTCGTAGAGCACCGGGACGGTGACGCGGGCATCGAACGACGGGTCGGTCGCGACGTACGCCTCCGCCAGGAACGCGTAGCCGTTGACCGGGTCGGGCTGATCCTCCGAGAAGCGCCAGCCGCGGTCGTCACGCACCGGGTCGACGACCGTCATCGGCACCACGTCCTCGAGGCCCTTGATCTGGCGCACGATCACCGCGCGCGACGCCCAGGGGCACGCCAGGGAGACGTAGAGGTGGTAGCGCCCGGGCTCGGGCCGCTCGAGGACCCAGTCCCGAAAGCGGCTCTCCTGCCGGACGAACCGGCCTCCCGAGTCGCTCTCCTTGGAGAACTGCGGCGTGGCGCTGGACATGGGCTCCAGCGTAGGCCACGCCGGGAAGACCGCCATGCGCCAAGGCCGTTACCATGCGCTTCCGCCCGGGCGCGTAGCTCAGTGGGAGAGCGCTCGCTTCACACGCGAGAGGTCGCAGGTTCGAAACCCGCCGCGCCCATCGGAGAAGGCCCCGCATAGCGGGGCCTTCGTCGTGAGGGCCGGCGACGGCGCTATCGGCCGTGCCGGCCACTGCCCGACCCGGTGTCTGCGTGTTGGAGGATCGCTCCCATCAGCGCCCGGCTGGCGGCGGTCGTCGAGCGGCTTCCGGGCCAGACCAGCGATGTCGTGAACACGGGAGCCTGGCCACGGATCGGGATGCGGACGACCTCGGCCTGCCCGTCG
>JAOPZP010000025.1 GCA_025964055.1 Conexibacter sp. | reverse complement strand
GCCAGCTACTTCAACCGGAAGGCCTTGATCCGATCGGCGTACTGGTCGGCGTCGCGGCTGTAGACCCCGTAGGCCAGCGCCTGGATCGTGGAGAGCAGCGCCGTGTGCGAGCGGACGTAGGCCGGCGAGTTGCTCGAGTAGTACAACTTGATCTGCGCGAGCTTGGCGACCTCCGACAGCGTCGCGTCGACCACGGCCAGCGTCGGCGCCTTGCGGTGCCGCGCGAGCTTCATCGCCCGGACGACGAGCGGATGCGGGCGGCCGGCCGACAGGCCGATGACCAGCGTGCCCTCGTCGATGCGCCCGAGGCGGCTGAGCGCCTCCTGCGAGGGGCTGGCGACGATCTCGGCGCGCAGGTCCAGCAGCATGAGCAGGTGGCGCATGTAGCTGGCGAAGAAGGCCATCTGGTCGGTGCCGCACACCAGGACGCGGTCGGCGGCGACGATCGCGTCGATCGCAGCCTCCACGTCGGAGCGCGACACGCGGCGCGCGGTCTCCTCGACGTTCTGGAAGTCCGCGGCGATCGCCGTCTCGAACTCGTTCTGGTCGAGCGAGAAGAGCGGTTCGGGGGAGCTGGTGCCCGCCGGCGCGCCGGCCGCGCCGGCCGCGACCTTGCGGCGGTACTCCTCCCTCGCGGAGTGCTGCAGCTCGGGGAACCCCTCGAACCCGAGCGCCTGCGAGAACCGCACGACGGTCGAGCTCGAGGTGTTCGCGCGGCGCGCAAGCTCCTCGGCGGTCTGGAAGGCCACCTCATCCAAGTGGTCGACGATGTACTGCGCGACGTCCTTCTGGGACCGCGAGAACTCGTCGAATCGCGCCTGGATGTAGGCGGACAGGGTCTGGTGGCCGCGCGCCTCGTGGGGCGGGGCCGTGATCGTCGCGGACGTCCTCTTCATGGGCGACCGGTCTTTCGACGCCCTGGCCGTGGAGTCCTCCAAAGTGGCACGGGAACCTCGCCGTCGCAGACCGTCGAGGACCGCTGACCGCCGTGGGCCGACGTCATCCCTAGGGTAAGAGCCTCCCGTGCGCTCGCGGCTGTTCATCGAGGAGGCGGCGGAGCGATCCCGTGACGACTTCCGCGCCCGGATCGCCCGGCTGCGCCGGCTCGGCCCGACCCTGCTCATGGGGGCGATCGGCGCCGGCCTCGCGTGGCTGCTGGCCACGAAGGTCGTCGGTGACAAGGGCGCGTTCTTCGCCCCGGTCGCGGCGATCATCACGCTCGGGCTGACCGTGGGCTCGCGCCTGAACCGCGCGATCGAGCTGTCGATCGGCGTGCCGCTGGGCATCGCGCTGGCCGACGTCCTGGTGCTCGAGGTCGGCTCGGGAACGGCCCAGCTGATCGGCATCGTCTTCTTCGCGATGTCGCTGGCGGTCTTCCTGGGCGGCGGACCCCTGCTGGTCACCCAGGCCGCGGTCTCGGCGATCCTGGTGGTGACGCTGCAGCCACCGACCAACGGCCTCTCGTTCGCGCGCGCCGCCGACGCGCTCATCGGGTGCGGCGTGGCGTTGATCCTCAACTTCCTTGTCGCGCCGATCGACCCGGTGGCCCTGGTCCGGCGCGAGGCCGACCCGGTGCTGCGCGAGCTGGCGGGCGGGCTCGACGACATCGCGACCGCGCTGGACGAGCGCGACCGCCAGCAGGCGTTCGCCGCGCTGCGCCGCGTCCGCGACATCGACGCCTACACCCAGCGGTTCCTGGAGTCGCTGACGATCGGGCGCGAGACGGCGTCCGCCGCGCCCCAGCGCCGCAGCGACCGCGGGCCGCTGGCGGTCTACAGCGAGGCCGGCGGCCAGATCGACCTGGCGGTGCGCAACGTGCGCGTGCTCGCCCGGGCGGCGGTGCGCGCCATCGAGATCGGCGACCGCGTGCCGCCGGAGGTCGCCGGCGCGATCCGCGAGCTGCGCGAGGCCGTGCAGAGCCTCGAGCCGTGGCTGGACGACCCGGAGCGCTCGGCCGCGGTCATCGAACCGGCCGTGCGCGCCGCGCGCCACGCCAGCGCGGTGCTGGAGCAGACCACCAACCTGTCGGTGAGCGTCATCGTCGGCCAGGTGCGCTCGACGGCCGTCGACCTGCTGCGCTCGGTCGGGATGGCCCCCGAGGACGCGCGAGCGCGCATCCGCGGCGGCCCGCAGCCGATCGCCGACGTCTGAGCGGCGCGGGCGGCGGGTCCCTCAGACCCGCTGGACGGCCAGCAGCAGCGCGTCGTCCTGCAGCTCGCCGCCGCAGAAGTCGACCACCGCGTCGCGCACGGCGTCGACCAGGGTCTGGGCGTCGGCGCCCGGCCCGGCGGCCTGCAGCGCCGCGCAGAGCCGCTCGGTGCCGAAGCGCTCCGCGCCGGTGGCGGCCTCGGTGATCCCGTCGGTGAAGAGCACGAGCGCGTCACCCGAGCGCAGCGCCAGGTCCTCGTGGGCGCGCTCGCCGCCGGCGTCCGGCAGCCCGAGCATGCGGCCCATCGGCCCCGTCGTCCGGGCCGACCCGTCACGGACCAGCACCGGTGCCGGATGGCCCGCGCAGATGATGCGCGCCGCCGCCGCGTCTCCGTCGCCGTCTCCGTCGCTCAGGACCACCGCCGCCGCCGTGCACAGCACGCGCTCGGGCTCGGGCTCGGCCTCCAGCGCGCGGTCCAGCAGCCGCATCCCGTCACGGGGATCACCGGTGAGCGCCGTTGCGGTGGCGATCGTGTGGCGCACCCGCGGCGTCAGCGCCGCGGCGCTGGCCCCCTTGCCGACGACGTCGCCGACGAGCACGAGCCAGCGCCCGTCGCCGACGTCGCGGATGTCGTACAGGTCGCCGCCGACGTCGTTGACCTCGCCCTGGGCACGATGGCGCAGGGCCGTCCGCCATCCGGCCGGCTGCGGGAGGTGCTGCGGCAGCATGCTGGCCTGCAGCACCCGGGCGATCTCGCCGCGCTCGGTGTAGAGCCGCGCGTTGTGGACGGCGGCGCCCGCGCGGCGCCCCAGCTCCTCGGCCAGCGCGACGTCGGCGGCCGTGAAGCGCCGCGACTCGTCGGTGAGCACGAGCGTCAGCGCGCCGATGACGCGCCGGCTGGCCTCCAGCGGGACGACCAGCGCCGAGCGCAGGCCCAGCTCGCGCAGCAGCCCGAGGTGCTCCTCGTCGTGCGCGGCGGCGACCAGGAGCTCGTCGGTGATGTCCTGCGTGAGGCTCGTCGCGCCGTCGCGGATCACCGCCGCCGTCCCGTCGGGGTCGTCGGCCGAGACCGGGTAGCGCTTGCGGAACTCGCGGGCGAACCGGACCTTCTCGGCATCCACGTGGGCGACGGCGACCTGCTGGATCGCCCCGCGGCCGTCGAGCAGGTCGACCCCGCACCAGTCGGCCAGCGCCGGGACGGCGAGGCGCGCGACGTGCTGCAGCGTCTGCTCGTAGTCCAGCGACGAGGCCAGCGTCCGCGCCGCCTCGTCGAGGACGCGGCGGCTGAGCGCGGCGTGGGTCGCGTCGGTGACGTCCTCGATCACGTTCACCGCGCCGACGAGCGTGCCGTCGTCGTCGACCAGCGGCGAGGCCTTGACGAGCGCCCAGCGCAGGCCGCCGGCGGCGGGGTCGACCCAGCGCACCAGCAGCGGCTCGGGGGCCTCGCCGCTCAGCACGCGCCGCCCCGGGAGCTCGTCGAACGGCAGCGGCGTGCCGTCGGGCCGGTACTGCCGGTAGCGCGAGAGCAGGGCGCTGGGCTCGGCCGTCAGGAAGTCCTCCAGCGTCGGGAACCCGAGCAGCTCCAGCGCGGCCCGGTTGGCGAACCGCATGCGCCCGTCGGCGCCCTGCACCGTCACCGCCTCCGCCAGCGTGCCGAGGGCGGCGGCCAGCTGCCGCTCCGTCAGCGCCAGCGTCCCGCTGGACGGCCCGTTCATCGCGGCATCATGTCGCGGCGGGCCGACGCCGTCCAGCACCGGCTCAGATGGACGGCGGCTGCGCGTCCTGCACGACGCGATCCTTCCCCTGCGCCTTGGCGGTCAGCAGGCACTCGTCGGCCGCCTTGAAGAGCGCCGCGACGGTCCCGGCGTCGTCGGGCGCGACCGCCACGCCGGCCGAGGCGGTGATCGATCCGGGGACCATCCAGCTCGCGGCCCGGACGGCATCGACGAGCCGCGCGGCGCAGCGGACGGCCTCTGCCTCGTCGGCGTTGGGGAGGACCACGGCGAACTCCTCGCCGCCGGTGCGGCAGACGACGTCGCCGGCGCGGACGTGGCCCTCGAGCACCTGCGCGAAGGCGACGAGCACCTGGTCGCCCACCGTGTGGCCGTACACGTCGTTGACGCGCTTGAAGTCGTCGACGTCGAGCAGCACGAGGCCGACCGGCGCCTCGTCGCGCTGGGCGCGCGCCAGCTCGGCGGCCAGGCGCTCGTGGAAGTGGCGGCGGTTGAAGAGGCCGGTGAGCTCGTCGGTCCGCGCCTGCTCGGAGAGCAGCTCGCGGCGGCGCGCGTTGTCGTAGGCCAACGCGGCGAGCATCGCGAAGCGCTTGATGAGCTGCGCCTCCTCGGGGGAGAAGCTCGGGATGGTGCCCTCCGAGCCCGGCGCGGAATCCTCGCGCCACACGTTGAGCGTGCCGATCACGCGGGCGGCGACGATCAGCGGGCAGAAGACGATCGCCTCGAGGTCCTGCGGCGTCCCGTCGATGATGTAGCGGCCGAACCACGGGTGGCCGGGCTCCAGGTGGACCAGCTGGCGCGACTTGACGACCTTGCCGGTGATGGAGTCATCGAGCTTGGGCGCGTCAGCCATCGTCTCCTCGACGAACAGCCCCTCGGCGAAGACGGGCACCAGCGCGTTGCGGTCGAAGTCGACCTCGTAGATCGCCAGGCTCGTGTACGGGACGATGCCGTTCAGCGCGCGGGCCATCGACGACAGCGTGGCGTCCAGCGACTGCTCGGCCAGCACGCCGGCGACCGCGTCGATGATCGACTCGAGACCCCGTACGACCCGTGTGGCGGAGACGTGCTGCATGCGCTCCCCCGGGAGATCGACCTGCCGCAGCGCATGTTGAGGCCCCGAGTCCTCTTGCGAACGGCGTTGCGAGGTCTGGCGCGGCTTGCGGAGCTCTGGCGGGGACGCCCTTCGGCGGTGCCCGGCGGCGGTCCGTCGCGTTGACAGTGGTTGCGTTTGCAACTACCATGGCTCGTCGTCTTGATGCCCGACGCCCTCAGCCCGCGCCACCTCGCCCAGCGCGTGGCGCAGATCGCCGTCCTCGGGATCGTCGTCGTGCTCGCCCTCGCCACGCTGCCCGGCCTGGGCGACGTGCGCGACCGGTTCGCCGACGCGCGGCCGGTCTGGATCGCCGTGGCGCTGGTGCTGGAGGTCGGCTCGATCGTCTCGTTCGTCGTCGTGTTCCGCGGCGTCTTCTGCATCAAGATGCCGTGGGGCTTCAGCGCGCAGGTCGGCCTGTCGGAGCAGGCCGCCAACGTGCTGCTGCCGGCCGGCGGCGCCGGCGGTCTCGCGCTCGGCGCCTGGGCGTTGAACCGCGCCGGCATGTCGCCGGGCCACATCGCCCGCCGCAGCGTCGCGTTCTTCCTGATCACCAGCTCCACCAACTTCCTGGTCGCCGTGCTCGCGGGCGCCGGGCTGCTGCTCGGCCTCCTGCCGGGCTCGTCGAACATCGCGCTGGGCGCCGTCCCCGCCGGGCTCGCCCTGCTGGTCATCGTGACCGTCCTGCTGCTGCCGCGCGTCCTGCCCGCGGGCGGGAGCGACGCCGGCCGGATCCGGCGCGCGGCGGCCACGGTGGCCGAGGGCGTCCGCGACGCCGGCGCGCTGCTGCGCTCGGGCCGGCCGTCGGTCATCGGCGGGGCGATCGGCTACCTGCTCTTCGACATGGCGGCGCTGACCGCCGCGTTCCACGCCTTCGGGCACGCCCCGCAGCTGGGCGACTTCCTCCTGGCCTACGTGCTGGGCCAGCTCGGCGGGCTGATCCCGCTGCCCGGCGGCGTCGGCGGCTCCGACGGCGGCCTGGTCGCCGCCCTGGCGCTCTACGGCACGCCCCTGGCCACGGCGACCGCCGCGGTGCTGGCCTATCGCGCCTTCCAGCTGGGCCTCCCCACGCTGACCGGCACCGTCGCGTTCGCGCGCCTGCGCCACACGCTGTCGCACGACACCCGCGCCGCCGCCGGCTGCGAGCCGCTCGCCGTGCCGGTGCGCGCCCCGGTGGTCGCGGCGCCCGAGCACGTCACCGTCTGACGCGCTCACGCGGCCTGGCGCCGTGCGGGCTGATCCGATCGCCGGCGCCCTGCGCAGCAGCTAGGCCAGCGTGAAGCGCCCGGCCAGCCGGTGCAGCTCGCCCGCGCTCGTGGCGAGCTCCTCGGCGCTGGCGGCGATCTGCTGCGTCGAGGACGCGGTCTGCTGCGTGGAGGCGGCGACCTGCTCGCTGGCCGCCGAGGACTCCTCGGCGATCGACGCGACCTCGGTGATGTCCTCGGTCATCTGCGCCGACCGGACGGCGATGCCGCCGACCGCGGCGGCGATCTCGGCCACGCGGGAGCTCGTCGACTCGACGGCTTCGCCGATGGCGGTGAACGAGGCGCGGGCGGTCTCGACGGTCGTCACGCCCTCCTCGGTGCGGACGGCGCCCTCCTCGACGACCGCGACGGCCCGCTCGGTTTCGGCGCGGATCTCGCTCACGACGCCGGCGATCGACCGCGCGGCGGCCTGGCTCTCCTCGGCGAGCTTGCGGACCTCGTCGGCGACGACCGCGAAGCCGCGGCCCTGCTCGCCGGCGCGGGCCGCCTCGATCGCCGCGTTGAGCGCCAGCAGGTTGGTCTGCTCGGCGATCCCGCCGATCGTGTCGACCATCGACCCGATGCGCGACGAGCGCTCGCCGAGCGCGCGGATCGTCCGCGTCACCTCGGCCGACGCGCCGCGGACCTCGGACATGGCCTCGGTGGCGGCGCCGACGGCGGTGGCTCCGTCGTGGGCGAGCCGGCGGGCGCGGCCGGCCTGGTCGGCGGCCTGCTGGGCGTTGGTCGCCGACTCCTGGGTCGAGGCCGAGACCTCGGTGGAGAGGGCGCGCACCGCCTCGACGGAGCGCACCTGCCGCTCGGCGCCGTGGGCGACGTCGCTGACGGCGCGGGAGATCTCGGCGACCGAGCGCCCGGACTCGGCGGCCTCGCCGGCGACGCGCGACGACAGCTCGGAGACCCGGTCGGCGGCGGTCGAGACCTCGCCGACCATCGTGCGGAGGTTGCTGGTCATGCCGGCCAGCGCGCTGCGCAGCTCGTCGTCGTCGGAGTGCGGGTGCAGCTCGCCGGAGAGGTCACCGGCGGCGATGCGGTCGGCCTGGGCCGAGACGGCGCGCAGCTCGGTGAGCAGCTCCGCGACCGAGAGCGCCAGGCGGCCGGAGCTGTCGTGCTCGGAGACGGCGAACTCCACGTCGGGGTGCAGGTTGCCCGCCGCGATCGCCTGGACGACCGTCGACATGGGCACGAGCTGCGTCCGGGTCTTCACCATCGACCAGACGGCGATGATGACGCCCATGACCAGCGCCACGAGCGACCCGATGAGGAACAGCGAGCGCAGGTGCCCGCCGTCGGCCGCGACGTTCGCGCCGCCGACGGACTTCATGCCGTGCGCGATGACGGCGATGAACACGGTCTGGGCGACGAGGTTGGCCGTCATGAACGCGTAGACGCGCAGGTGCGGCGACTGCAGGCGGCCGATGCGATGCGCCTCGGGCGGCAGCTCGACGGCGTGCTCGGTGGTGTCCATGGTCGGGGTCTCCATCTCAGGCGGTCAGCGTGAAGCGGTTGGCCAGGTGGTGCAGCTCGGTCGCGCTGGCGGCGAGCTCCTGGGCGCTGGCGGCGATCTGCTGGGTCGACGCGGTCGTCTGGTGCGTCGAGGCGGCGACCTGCTCGCTGGCGGCCGAGGACTCCTCGGCGACCGACGCCACGTCGGTGATGTCCTCGGTCATCCGCGCGGAGCTGGTGGCGATCGCGCCGACGGCGGCGGCGATCTCGGCGACGCGGGCGCTGGTGACCTCGACGGCCTCGCCGATCGCGGTGAACGACGCGCGGGCCGTCTCGACGGTGGTCACGCCGTCCTCGGTGCGCTGCGCGCCCTCCTCGACGACGAGCACGGCCCGATCGGTCTCGCCACGGATCTCGGTCACCAGGTCGGCGATCGAGCGGGCGGCCTGGCGGCTCTCCTCGGCGAGCTTGCGGACCTCGTCGGCGACCACCGCGAAGCCGCGGCCCTGCTCGCCGGCGCGGGCGGCCTCGATCGCCGCGTTGAGCGCCAGCAGGTTGGTCTGCTCGGCGATCCCGCCGATCGTGTCGACCATCGACCCGATCGACGACGAGCGCTCGCCGAGCGCGCGGATCGTCCGCGTCACCTCGGTGGAGGCGCCGCGGACCTGCTCCATCGCCGCGGTCGCGGCGCCGACGGCCTCGGCGCCGTCGTGGGCCAGGCGCTGGGCGCGGCCGGCCTCGTCGGCGGCGACCTGGGCGGTCGCGGCGGAGTCCTGCGTCGAGGCCGAGACCTCGCTGGAAAGGGTGCGGACGGCTTCGACGGAACGGACCTGCCGCTCGGCGCCGTGGGCCACCTCGCTCACGGCGCGGGAGATCTCGTCGGCGCAGCGACCGGACTCGTCGGCCTCGCCGGCGACGCGCTCCGAGACGCTGGAGACGCGGTCGGCCGCGTCGGTGATCTCGCCGACCATGTCGCGCAGGCCCTCGGTCATGCGGGCCAGCGCGCGGCGCAGCTCGTCGTCGGCCGAGCGCGGCTCGAGGTTGCCGGAGAGGTCGCCGGAGGCGATGCGGTCGGCGTGGGCGGCGACGGTGCGCAGCTCGTGGAGCATGGTCTGGACGGCGCCGGCGGCGCGGCCGAGGTCGTCGTAGTCGTGGACGAGGAGGTCGCGCTCGGCCGCCGGGTGCAGGTCGCCGGCGACGATGCTGGCCGTGACGCCGTGCAGCGCCACGATGCGTGCCGTGAGCGCCTTGGAGGCCTTGACGCTGACGACCGTGCGGACGATCAGGACGCCGATCGCCAGCACGAGGTAGACGACGAACAGCCAGCCGAGGCGGTGCTCGTAGTTGTCCTTCGTCAGGCCGCCCAGCTCGTGCGCGATGAAGGCGATGTAGGTGATCTGGACCGCGACCAACCCCACCATCATCATGGCGAGGTTTCGTGTGGAAGACGCCCGGGCTCCGACCCGTGCGCCGGGCTCCTGCTCTGCGTGCACCCTGTGTCTCCTCCGGTGATTACGCGCTACACCTCCGTATTCGACCCCCCGATCGGGCGCTTGAGGCGGCGAGTGGGCGCGTGGGCGCTCAGGCCGCGTCGGAGATCGCGCCCAGCTCCGGCAGCGGGACCGGCGGCTCGGCCAGGGCCAGGCGATCGTGGAGGTCCATCGCGGCGAAGGCGGCGACGCAGGCCGGGTCGAACTGGATGCCGGCGTCGGACTGCAGGCGCTCCAGCGCCTCGGCGTGGCCGAGCGCGGGGCGGTACGAGCGGTCAGACGTCATGGCGTCGTAGGCGTCGGCCACCGCGAGGATGCGGGCGTCGAGCGGGATCGCCTCCCCGGCCAGGCCGTCGGGGTAGCCGCGGCCGTCGTAGCGCTCGTGGTGATGCCTCGCGCCCGGGACGTAGCGGGCGAAGCGCGTGACGCCGCCGATGATGTGCGCCGACTGCGCCGGATGCTCGCGCACCAGCTGCCACTCCTCGTCGCTCAGCGGGCCGGGCTTGTGCAGGACGCTGCGCTCGAGCGCGAGCTTGCCGACGTCGTGGAGCATGCCCGCGAGGTGGATGCGCTCGCAGTCGGCGGGCGGCAGGCGCAGCTCGCGGGCCAGCGCGACCGCGTAGCCCGCGACCTTCTCGGAGTGCCGGGCGGTGTAGGGATCGCGGGCGTCGATGGCGCGCACGAACGCGAGGATGGTCTCCTCGTTGAGCGCCTCGAGCTCCTCGACGCGGCTCAGCAGCGAACGGGTGAGGCTGCCGCAGACGCCGCCGACCAGCATCATCGCGCCCGCGCGGACCAGCCAGCCCGGCCCGAGATCGCCGAACCGGTCCAGCAGCGCGAGCGCCCCGGGCTCGGCGAGCGCTCCGCAGACGGCACCGCTGAGCGCGCCGATGCGCGGGCCCCAGAGCAATGCCGCGAGCACCACTGTGACGTAGTACAGGTGCGTGACGGGACTCGGCGGGCCACCGGACGCGACCAGCACCGCGGTGACGCCGGCGACGGCGGCGCCCACGCCGAGCACGACGACCGCCCGCAGCCGCCAATGCGCCAGGAGTTGCGCGGCCTCCGGACGGGCGCTCATGCGGGACATCGACACCCCAGGAGTGATCGGCCGCTGCCTGCCGATCCTTGACCGCTCGGCC
>JAOPZP010000018.1 GCA_025964055.1 Conexibacter sp. | reverse complement strand
TGTCGCTGCTGGAGCACGCCGCCATGCTGGCGCGCCGTCACGACTTCATCCTGGCCTGCGACGAGGCCTACTCGGAGCTGTGGTTCGAGGGCGAGGCGCCGGTCTCGGGCCTGCAGCTGGCCGACCGCACGAACGTCGCCGTCCTCAACACGCTCTCCAAGCGCTCGTCGATGCCCGGCTCCCGGGCGGGCGTCGTCGCCGGCGATCCGGCGCTGATCGCCGCCCGGAGGCGCTACCGGCCCAACGTGGGCGTCGCGCCGCAGGAGTTCGTCCAGCTGGCGTCGGTCGCGGCCTGGGGCGAGGAGTCGCACGTCGCGGAGGTCCGTGCGCGGTACCGGGCCAAGCGCGACCTGCTGCTGCCGGCGCTGTACGCCGCCGGCTTCGGGCACGCCGGCGGCCACGGCACGTTCTTCCTGTGGTTGGCCACGCCCGACGGCGAGGACGACGAAGCCTGCGCGCTGCGCCTGCTCGAGCAGGGCGTGGTGTGCGCGCCGGGCTCGTACTTCGGCGCGGGTGGCGCCGGCCACGTGCGATTCGCGCTGGTCCCGACGCCCGAGGCGTGCGCGGCGGCGGCGAAGCGGCTGGTCTAGGCGCCGCCGTGGCTTCCCCCCGGCGTCGAGGGACGACTCACCCGCGATTGTCGCGGTTCAGTCGTCCCTCGACGCTCTGCCGGGCGCTCTGCCGGGCGCTCAGTTGGCGTGCAGCGCGGCGTTGAGCCCCGCCCACGAGGCGCCGGCGCGCGTCAGGACCTCGACGGCGCCGGTGATGGAGTTGCGGCGGAACAGCAGGTTGCTCTGGCCCGACAGGTCTGCGGCCTTGACGATCGCGCCGTCGGGCGTGGTGACACGGGTGCCCGCGGTGACGTAGAGGCCGGCCTCGACGATGCACTCGTCGCCGAGCGAGATGCCGAGGCCGCCGTTGGCGCCGATCAGGCTGTTGCGCCCGACGGCGATCACGGCCTTGCCCCCACCGGACAGCGTCCCCATGATCGAGGCGCCGCCGCCGATGTCGCTGCCGTCGCCGATGACGACGCCCTGGCTGATGCGACCCTCGACCATCGAGGCGCCGAGCGTGCCGGCGTTGTAGTTGACGAAGCCCTCGTGCATGACCGTCGTGCCGTCGGCGAGGTGCGCGCCGAGGCGCACGCGGCGCGCGTCGGCCACGCGGACGCCGGACGGGACGACGTAGTCGGTCATCTTCGGGAACTTGTCGACCGAGTCGATGCTCAGCGGGCAGTCGAACACCCGCGCGCGCAGGCGCACGGTCTCCAGCTCGGCGAGGTCGACCGGGCCGCGGTTGGTCCAGGCGACGTTCGGCAGGACACCGAAGATGCCGTCCAGGTTGATGGTGTTGGGCTGCACGAGCCGGTGGCTGAGCAGGTGCAGCCGCAGGTAGGCGTCGTGGACGTCGGCGGGCGGCGCCTGCAGGTCCTCGACGACGGTGAGCACCGCGGAGACCGCGACGCCACGCAGGTCGTCGGCGCGGGCGGCGCCGGCGAAGGCGCCGCCGCCGAGGTCGGTGGCCTCCGCGAACCGCAGCGGGCGGGTGCCGGGAGCGGCCCCGTCGGGAGCGCCGTCGAGGCCGAGGCCCGGCGCCAGGTACAGCGTGTCGAGGACACGGTCGTCGGCGGCCGTCGCGGTCGCCAGGCCGATCGCCCAGGCGCCGCCGGAGATGCGCTGCTGCTCGGTCATGTGCGTTGAACCCTAGGCGCTGGCGTCGCCGACCGCCGTGCGAGCGAGCCCCCGGGCGAGCCCGCGCCCGGACCGAGCCCCTGGGCGAGGTCCGCCTAGAGCGCCGCGAGCTCGGCCAGCAGCTCGGGGCTCACCTCGCCCGAGTAGACCGGCACCGCCCAGCCGGTGAGGGTGAAGAGCAGGCTCTCGTCGACGTCGACGGTCAGCTCGCCGCCGTCGAGCTCGACGGTGACGGGGCTGTCGCCGCCGCGCAGGACGTGGGCGATCGCCGCCCCGCACGCCCCGGTGCCGGACGCGCTCGTCTCCCCCACGCCCCGCTCGAAGATCCGGGCGCGGATGCGGTCCGGCGCGAGCGCCCGGAAGAACGACACGTTGGTGCGGTTCGGGAAGTTGGGGTGGTGCTCGATCGCCGGGCCGACGGCGGGCAGGTCGAGCGCCTCGAGCTTCTCGGCGTCGGGCACGTGGATCGCACACTGGGGGTTGCCGACCTGCACGTGCTGGAAGCCGACCGTGCGGCCGTGGAGCTCGAGCGTCCCGAGGCCGTCGGCGCGGCCGGACGGGAAGTCCGGCGACTGCAACCGCGCGCGCCCCATGTCCAGCGTGCACGTGCGCTCGTCGAGGATCGTCGGCCGGATCTCGCCCGCCGCGGTCTGGATCGAGAACTGGGCCTGGTCGGTCCACCCGGAGCGCCGCAGGTAGAGGACGGCCTCGCGCGCGCCGTTGCCCGACAGCTCGGCCTCGGAGCCGTCGGGGTTGAGGATGCGCAGCCGGGCGACGAAGCCGGGAGCGTCGGGCGGCGAGAGCTCCAGGATGCCGTCGGAGCCGATGCCGAGGTGCATGTCGCACAGGCGCTGCACGCGCGGCGGCGTCAGGGCGAACGGAAGCTGGTCGCGCTCGACGATGATGT
Organism: Conexibacter sp.; assembly: GCA_025964055.1. Classification (GTDB taxonomy): domain Bacteria; phylum Actinomycetota; class Thermoleophilia; order Solirubrobacterales; family Solirubrobacteraceae; genus Baekduia. Next base: position 2,272 of record JAOPZP010000018.1, on the reverse strand, counting down.
AGTCGTTGCCCAGGGCCTGCCACTTGTGGAACCGCATCGGGCGGCGACGTTACCCGACGAGCTCGGCGGCCACGTCGCGCGCCTCGCGGCCGGTGAGGTCGACCAGCTCGACGTCGGGCAGCTTGCGCAGCCACGTGATCTGGCGGCGGGCGTAGCGGCGCGTGCGGGTCTTCATCGCCTCGACGTCACCGCGCAGGAGCTGGTCGAAGCCGAGCGCCTTGCGCGCGGTCTCCGAGGCGCCGGCGGCGTCGGCGGCCTGGACCTCGGCGAGGACGCCCGCCCGCACCATGGCGTCGACGCGCGCGTCGATCCGCGCGTGCAGCGCGTCGCGCTCCATCGTCAGCGCGATCAGACGCGTCGGATGCCGCGTGTCGTGGGTCCACAGCCGGTTCTCCTCGGCCGCCGGCGGCGTCGTCAGCGCGCCCTGCGCCTCGAGCTCGAGCGCGCGGACGACGCGGTGGCGGTCGTGCGGGTCGATCGTCGCGGCCGCCTCGGGGGCGCGCTCGCGCAGCTCGGCGTGCAGCGCCTCGGGACCGCGGCGAGCGGCCTCGGCCATCAGGCGCTCGCGAACGCCGGGCGGCGGCGGCGGGCGCAGCTCGAGCTCGGCGAGCGCGGCGCGCAGGTAGAGGCCGGTCCCCCCGACGACGATCGGCGTCGCGCCCTCCTCGATCAGCGTGTCGATCTCGGCGTGGGCCATCCGCGCGTATTGGGCCACGCTGAACGTGGCGCCGACGGGCAGGAACGAGATGAGCCGGTGCTCCAGGCCCTCCTGCTCGGAGCGGGTGGCGGTGCCGGTCAGGATCTCGAGGCCGCGATAGACCTGCAGGGCGTCGGCGGAGACGGCGACCGGGCGCTCGCCGCGGTCGCGCAGCCGTTGGGCCACCGCGAGGGCGACGTCGGTCTTGCCGACCCCGGTCGGCCCGAAGAGGGCGATCACCTGCTTGGGGGTGGGCACGGGGTCCGGCGACGGCACCTGGCGCAGCATGTCAGGCTTGCGCGCATGGAACTCCGCGGCTCGTCCGTCCTGCTCACCGGCGCGACCGGCGGCATCGGCCACGCGATCGCCCGGCAGCTGCACGCTGCGGGCGCCTCGCTCCTGCTGACCGGCCGTCGCACCGACGTCCTCGAGCCCCTGGCGGCCGAGATCGGCGCGCGCGCCACGCCCGTCGACCTGTCGGACCGCGCGGCGGTCGAGCGGCTGATCGCGGACGCCGGCGCTGTCGACATCCTGGTCGCCAACGCCGCCCTGCCCGCCTCGGGCGACATCCTCGACTTCAGCGTCGAGCAGATCGACCGGGCGTTGGAGGTCAACCTCCGCGCCCCGATCATGCTGTCGCGCGTCCTGGGCGAGCGGATGGCCGAGCGTGGCAGCGGCCACATCGTGCTCATCTCGTCGCTGTCGGGGAAGTCGGGCCAGGCGGCGAGCTCGATCTACAGCGCCACGAAGTTCGGGCTGCGCGGGTTCGGCCAGGGGCTGCGCGGCGACCTCGCCCCGCGCGGCGTCGGCGTCAGCGTCGTGTTCCCCGGCTTCATCCGCGACGCCGGCATGTTCCACGAGTCGGGCGCGAAGCTGCCCAAGGGCGTCGGGACGAGCACGCCCGACCAGGTCGCGGCCGGGGTCATCCGGGCGATCACCCAGGACAAGGGCGAGGTCGACGTCGCACCGATCGGCATGCGCGCGGGCTCGACCTTCGCCTCCATCGCCCCGAGCATGTCGGCGAAGGTCGCCAAGCGCCTCGGCGGCGACAAGATCGCTGAGCAGTTGGCCGCAGGCCAAGCCAACAAACGCTAGCAGGCACGGTTTGCGGGCCGCCCGCCCGCGCCTGACGGCACCGCCGAGCTTGACGTACGGCCGTACGCCGGCGCTTCGGCGGCGACCGTCAGGCACGACCGTTCGGGCCGCAAACCGCACCTGGGCCCCGCTAGAACAGCGCGCCCTGGTCGGGCTCGGGAGACGTCGGCGGAGCGGCGGGCCGTGCCGGCGCGCCGGGGCGGCGGCGCAGCAGGCGCTCCATCGGCCGGTCGTCGGCCGGATCGCGCCGGAAGGGCCGGGCCCGCGGTGCGCCGCCGTCGCGCAGCACACCGCGCAGGCGGTCGGCCTCGTCGCGCGGCAGGTACGCGCCGCGCGCGTAGAGCTCCTCGTAGTGCTCGACCAGGTCGGGCCGGTAGGACCGCAGCCACTCCATGAAGACGCCGCGGACCTCGCCGCGCAGGTGCAGTCCGATCCCGCCGATGCTCGTCGCCCCCGCGTCGATCGCGGTCTGGATGATCT
>JAOPZP010000017.1 GCA_025964055.1 Conexibacter sp. | reverse complement strand
CGGATCGCGCTGCCGCACGTCGATGCCTGGAACACCTGGTACGAGGACTACGGGAACACCGCTGAGGGATTCTCCGCGCTGAACGCCACGATCGACGCTGCCGTCCTGGAGGCCGGACGGGCGCCCGGCGACATCGCCCGCAGTGCGTGCGCCTTCGTCGTCCTCGACGGCGCCTCCGGCGAGCGGCCGATCACCAGCGCAGCGCGACCGATCGAGGGCTCCAGCAGCCAGATCGCCGCCCGCATCCGTGAGCTGGCGGATGCGGGCGCCGACGAGGTGATCATCGTCGCCTGTCCCATCACCGAGCGCTCGATCCGAACGCTGGGCGAGGCGCTGGCGCTGGTCTGACGGCGAGACCGGCGTGCCACCTCGGGCACGACGAGAGCAAGGCGGTCGCGCCGCGTGCTTCCCTCGCGATCCGCCCGACGGGTGCCTGACGCGTCGACGCCTGATCCAGCGCGGCCGTCCGCGACCGAGGCGGCTCAGGTGCCCAGCAACGCCGCGAGCTCGGGCTGCTGGTCCAGCAGCGACGCGAGCGCGCCGGCCAGCTCGGGGGTGAGGAAGACCGCGACGCGATCGCCCTCGCGGCGGGCGTCGCCCCACGCCGCGCGCAGGAGGTCCAGCGACGTCTGCTGTGCCGGGTCGACGGCCCGTGCGGGGCCGACGACCTGGTCGCGGATGGCCTCCCAGGCCCCCGGCGACATCCACAGGGGCTCCCAGGCGGCCATGCCGCCAGCCTAGCGAGCGGCCGCCTACCCCTCGGTGGGCGATGCGGCCGGGTTGGGCGAGATCCGGGCCTCGCCGTTGGGCGAGGCGGGATCGGCGGTCGAGCTGACGTCGGCCGGGCCCTGCTCGCCCTCCGACAGCATGTCGATCAGGTACGAGCCGGCGACCCCGGCGCCGACGGCGGCCGCCGCCCACGCGGGGCCCTTCCAGTTCGGGAAGAGCCTGGCGTCGACCGAGAGCGGGCCGGGGCCGTGCTCGACGATCGCGGCCATCGAGGCGATGATCAGCGCGTTGTACTCCCAGCCGTTCTCGGTGACCCACGGACCGTTGGGCGCGTGGACCTTGCGGATGGCGGTGGCCATCGCGCCGGTGATCATCGCCGCGGCGACCGGTGTCGCGGCGCCGAGGAACAGCAGCGCCCCACCGACCGCCTCGGCTGCGCCCGCGGCCGCCGCGTGCTGCTTGCCCGGCCGCAGGCCGATGCTCTCGAAGAAGCCACCGGTGCCCTCCAGGCCGTGTCCGCCGAACCAGCCGAACAGCTTTTGGGTGCCATGCCCGACGAAGAGGGGGCCGGCAACGCCGCGAATCGCCAAGGTGCCGATCATGCTCCCGTGCTGCCCGGTCGCTTGCGTCGTGAACCCGGAACTCGTCCCGGGCTGGAAGACTGCCGGGCGTGCGCAGGGCATCGGGCATCCTCGTGGGCGGCGCCGCGGCCCTCGGGGTCGTGGTGACCCTGGCCGGCTGCGGTTCCGACAACGCCAACCGCTACGGCACGTTCACCGACTGCGCCAAGATCGGTCCCGTCGCGACCGTGCACGATCCGGCGGGTGACCAGCGGGGCCGGCTGGCCGGCAAGCCGGCCCAGCCCCAGGGCGATCTCGTGCGCCTGCGCGTGGCGCGGCGCGGCGGGAAGCTGTGCGCGGAGTTCCGCGCCGCGGCGCCGATCAAGCCGTCGGTCGCCTACGTCCTGGCCATGCGCCCGCGCGACGCCGAGACGCCGATCGCGCAGCTCGAGCTCACGGTGCTGGCGGCCCAGAACCCCGGGGCGCTGTTGCAGGCGCGGGCCGGCGACGCCTTCCGCAAGCTGGGCGGGAGCGTGGGCATCCGCGACGATCGGATCTCCGTGCTCGTCGACCGCGCGCCGTTCGCGGCCCAGGGGCTCGGAGCGCTCTTCGACGCCTTCCGCTACCAGGGGCGCGCGGCCGCGGTCACCACGGACGGCGGCCGGCAGACCGATTGCCTCCCGGCCTGCCGCTGATCACAAACGGCACAAACTTGCAGATTTGAGCACGCTTTTGGTCCGAAAGCTGCGCATCGCAGGCAGTTGAGCCTCAGGTTCGGCGCCAACCCATCCGATCAGGTGGGTGTGGAGCAGCAGCGAGAGCCCGGCGCGGCACCCCGTTCGTGGCTCTGCCCCGAGCCGGCGGATCGCGTGCGGGCGATCGACATGGAGGAGCGGCTGCGGCCGTTTCGCAAGGGTTCGTTCGCCGTCCTCGCGGTGGCGCTCCTGATCTGCGGGCCGTGGATCGGCTGGTGGACCCTCATGCCGCTGACCGTCGCCATGGTCGGCTTCGCGATCGTCGACCGGCAGCTGGCGACCGCGCCGCAGCCGGAGATGGCCATCGCCGCGGCCTGGTTGCTGTCCGAGCTGATCATCGCCTGCGGCATCGCGCTGACCGGCGGCCCGCGCAGCCCCGCGGTCGCGTGGCTGGTGATCCCGCTGGTCACGCTGCCCGCACGCTTCAACACGCGCGCCGTCGCGGTCGGCGTCAGCCTCGTGTCCGGACTGCTGCTGCTCGTGACCTTCGGCGTCGACACGCCCTACATCCTGGATCGCCCTGACTCGATCGTGATGCCGGTGGCGCTCGTCAGCGCGGTTGCGCTGCTGTCCTCCGCGCTCATGAAGTCCGACCTCGAACACCGCAGCTCGTCGGTCATCGACGGGTTGACGGGCATGCTGAACCGCACCGCGCTGCAGACCCGCATCGCCGAGCTGACCCAGCAGGCGGAGATCCTCCGCGAGCCGGTGGCGCTGGTCGTCGGCGACCTGGACAACTTCAAGGCCATCAACGACGGCCACGGCCACGCCGTCGGCGACGCCGTCCTCAAGGACGTGGCCTATCGCATGCGCAAGGCCCTGCGCGCCTACGACCTGGCCTACCGCCTCGGCGGCGAGGAGTTCCTGATCGTGCTGCCCGGCGCCGACAGCGCCCAGGCCGTCGCCGTCGCCGAGACGCTGCGGGCGGCGATCGCCGACGAGCCCATCGCGGGCCTGCCGGTGACGATCTCCTTCGGCGTCAGCGCGTCGCCGCCGGGCGAGTTCGAGTACGACGAGGTCTTCGCCCAGGCCGACCTCGCGCTGTACCGCTCCAAGCAGGACGGCCGCAACCGCGTGTGCGTCGACGACGGCGCAGCGCGGGCGGCTGCTGGGACCGAGGTGCCGCTGGCGGCCTGACGCCCCCACGGCGCTCGTTCTCGACCGTCCTCGACGCTACGAGTGGCTGATCTCGACCCGGTGCTCGGGGCCGACGCGCAGCGTGCGGTGTCCGCCGAGCAGCTGCAGCAGCTCGTCGCCGACGACCTCGCGCCGCCAGCCCTGGAGCGTCCGGACGTCGGGCTCGGGCTCGCCCTCGCGCACCGCCGTGACGATGCGCTGCAGGTCGGCACGCGCCGCGATGAGCTCGTAGGCGAGCCCCGACTCCATCGCCCGGGCGCGGACGAGCGCCTCGCCGAGCGCGATGATCGGCGCGTCCTCGGCGTCGGGCTGGGACGGGCGCTGGCCCTCGACAGGGATGCCCTCGCGCTGGCGTCCACGGGCGACCGCCTCGACGATCGCCTTGCCGCGACGGTGCAACGTCGCGTCGTTGAGCCCGCGGATCTGGCGCAGCCGGTCGACGCTGGCCGGCCGGCGCTTGGCGATCTCGATCAGCGCGGCGTCGTGCAGGACGCCCGAGACGGGGCGGTCGCCGGCGCGTGCAGCCTCCTCGCGCCACTCGACCAGCTCGCGCGCCACCGCGCGCTGGGCGGGCTCGAGCGAGTTGACCCGCGGCAGCTTGCCGAAGACGACGTCGAGGTCGCGCTTGTCGTCGATCGCCTCGAACGAGCGGCACTCCTCGCGCGCCCACTCCAGGCGCCCGAGGTCGGTCAGCCGGTCCTGCAGGACCGTGGCGACCTGGAGCAGGTGCAGCACGTCCTCGCGGGCGTAGCCGAGCTGCTCCTCGGTCAGCGGCCGGTCGTCCCAGCGGGTGAACGACGCGGACTTGCGCAGCCGGACGCCGAGCGTCTCCTTCAGCAGGGGCTCGTAACCCAGCTGGGCGCGCATGCCGGCGAACCCCGCGGCGACCTGTGTGTCGAAGACGTTGGTGATCGGCGCGCCCCAGTCGCGGCGCAGCAGCGCGACGTCCTGGCGCGCGGCGTGCAGCACGATCTCGACCGCCGGGTCGGCGAGGACCTCGGCCAGCGGCTCGGTGTCGTACTCCTCGGTCAGCGGGTCGAGGACGATGACCTCGGTGCCGCCCTCGCCGTCGTCGAGCGCGATCTGGGCGAGGCAGAGCAGGGGCTGGTAGCGGCCCTCGCCCATGAACTCCGTGTCGATGCCCAGCCGTCCGGTCTCCCGGGCGCGCTGGGCGATGTCTGCGGTCGACCGCGCCATGGCCGCGCACGCTATCCGCATTGCCGCCGCGAGGGTGCCCTGCGCTAGCTGCCGGGGAGCGGCCCGGACGGCGGCGGGGCGAAGGCGGCCGGGTCGAAGCGCGCGACGAGCTCGGCAGGGGAGGGCCGCTCGGCGGGATCGCAGAGGCCGACCGAGGCGGCCAGGCGCGCCCGGATCGTGTCGACGGGCTCGCCCAGCTCCAGGCGGTCGGCCAGCGTGACGGCACCGTGGCGCTTGGCCAGCCGCGCGCCGTCGCCGCCGAGCACCAGCGGCACATGGGCGAACGACGGCTCCGGCAGGCCCAGGCGGGCCGCGAGCCAGAGCTGGCGCGGGGTGGAGTCCAGGAGGTCGTCGCCGCGGACCACCTCGCCGACGCCCTGCGCGCCGTCGTCGACCACGACGGCCAGGTTGTAGGCGAATGCGCCGTCGTTGCGGCGCACGACGAAGTCGTCGACCACACCGTCCTGCGGCCCGTGCAGGCGATCGGTGAACGCGACGCGCGCGGCGCCGGCGTCGACCCGCAGCGCCGGCGGGCGCCCGGACGCCTCCCGCTCGGCCCGCTGCGCGGCGGTCAGCCGGCGGCAGGTCCCGGGGTAGTGGCCCTCGGGCAGCGGTCCGTGGGGGGCCGAGGCGGCCTCGCGGATCTCGGCCCGCGTGCACCAGCACGGGTAGATCGAGCCGTCGGCCTCGAGCCGGGTCAGCGCCGCGGCGTAGCCGTCCAGCCGCTCGGACTGCCGCACCACCTCGCCGTCCCAGTCCAGGCCGAGCGTGTGCAGGTCGGCGAGCTGCTTACCCTCGAGATGGGCGCGCACCCGGCCGGCGTCGAGGTCCTCGACGCGGAGCAGGAACGACGCGCCCTGGGCGCGGGCGTAGAGCCACGCGAGCAGCGCGGTGCGCAGGTTGCCGAGGTGCAGCGTGCCGGTCGGCGAGGGCGCGTACCGGCCCGTGCGGTTGACCGCGCCGCTCAGGCGAAGGCCTCCGCGAAGCCCTGACGCCACGGGCGCGGCGCCCAGCCGAAGGCGGCGCGGGCGCGGCCGTTGGCGTTGCCGGGCAGCGTCGTGGCGTAGTGGACGACCGCATCGCCGGCGAGCCGGCGGGCGACCGCCGGTGGCGCCCAGAGCGGTC
>JAOPZP010000593.1 GCA_025964055.1 Conexibacter sp. | reverse complement strand
GCCCCCGCCGCCCTCGGGCTCCGGCGGCCGGCCGGGCCGGGCCTCGACCACCGGGTGGCGCAGGACGTTGCGGCCGCCGACGATCGCGGAGACGGCGTACTGCTGCGCCGGCGCGTCGGGATCGAGGCCGGTGATCTCCGCGGAGGTCGCGGTCGTCGCCGCGATCGGCGCGCCGCCGAAGGGCGTGCCGAGATCCTTCGTCCGGTAGATCTCATAGCCGGTCGCGCCCGCCACGGGCTCCCAGTCGAGCGCCACGCCGTTGGGGATCTCGTCGGCCGACAGGCGCGGGGTGACGCCGACGCGCGGGTGGGTCTCGATCGTGATCTCCGGGTTGGAGTCGCCGCCGAGCCATTGGATGAACGAGTGCGCCAGGTCGACGTCGCCCTCGCTCTGCGGGACGAGGATGTACGGGCCGGCGTCGAACGTCTCCCCCGGCTTGATCTCGGTCGTCTCGAACCGGTCCTGCTGGCGGGGCTGCTCGATGTAGCCGTGGCGCCCCTCGGAGAGCATCTCCACCGAGGGGTTGTAGACCGGGACGTCGGCGACGTTCTTCATCTTGACGTTCAGGTGGAACGGTGAGCCGACCTGCGCCAGCTCGTCGGTGCTGACGACGAGCTTGAGCGCGTCCGAGCCCCACACGTGGAGCGGATCGGTCATCGCCGCCGTCGCCCGGATCGAGCGATCGAAGGGCGACAGCCGCGCGCCGTAGGAGGCCGACAGCTTGTAGAACCCCTTCTCGTCGCCGCGGACGACCCACCGCGCCTCGGCCGAGCCGTTGCCGGGGACGTCCGGCAGCGCCCGCGTCAGGGTCTGCGGCTGCGCGGTCGGCGCGAGGCTGAGCCCGGGGGGCAGCGTGAGCGTCGCCGCGCCGTCCTTGAAGTCGAACCCGTCGCCGGCGAGGTTGGTGACGACGAGCTTGACGTCGTAGAACTCCTTCAACCACGTTGCCTTGAACGGGATGACCAGCGCCGAGAGCACTTCGGGGGTGCCGTCGGGACCGGGCTCCCAGGTCAGGAACACCGTCGCGCCGGCCACCGTGTACTTGCACGTCAGCGGCGTGCAGCTCAGGCCCGGCGGCGGCGCGCTCGGCATCTGGAAGCCGCCGCCGGTGAGCACGCCGCCGAACGACGTGCTCGGCCCGCCGGGATCGCAGCACGGCAGGAACGGGGCGAGCTCGAGGTGGACCGCGAACGTCACCGCGTGCTGGTTGGCGGGGTCGTTGGTGTCGATCCCCGCCGCCTTGATCTCCTCCAAGGTCATGGGCTTGGACGTGATCTGGGTGCCGACGATCTCGCCCGGGTCCAGCGTGACCGTGACGTCACCGTGGTCGCCCGCGACCGTCGCGTTGGCGCGCGCCGGGCGGAAGCCGCTGCGGAAGCCCGCGACGGAGTAGGTGCCATCGGCCAGTCCGTGGAGCGTCGCGTGGCCCTGGCCGTCGGTGACGGCGCTCACGCGCGGGCCGTCGGCCGGCGTGACCGCCACGTCGGCGCCGCCGATGACCGCGCCGCTCGTGCTCTTGACCGTCACCGTCAGGCCCTGCGCCACCGGCTCCGGCAACACGACGACCTGCACCGTGTCGGACTCGGTGTCCGCGCCGCCGTGGACGGTCAGCCGCGCGGTGTACGTGCCCGGCGTCGCGTAGGCGTGGGTCGCGGTCACGCCCTCGTCGGACGCGGCGTCGCCGAACTCCCAGTGGTAGCGGTCGATGCCCGCCAGCGGCCGCGAGTTGCCGCCGTCCAGGGTGACGGGACGACCGGCGAACGCCTGGAGGTCCTCACCTGCGTCGGCGTGCAGCGGCTCGGGCAGCGACACGCCGACCGTACGCGTCGCCGGCACGTGGCTGTGGGCGTCGCGCACGACGTAGGTGATGACGTAGGTGCCGGGCTTGCGGTAGGTGTGGCCGAGCGCCGCATGCGGCAGGACGCCGGACTCCGTGGATGTGCCGTCGCCCCAATCGACCAGGTAGCCCATCGTGTCGCCGTCGGGGTCGCTGCCGCCGACCGTCGCGGTGACGTGCAGCTCGGACGGGCCGTGCTCGGGCGTGACCGACAGCGTCGGCGTCGGGGCGGCGTCGGCGATCGTGAAGGAGCGCGAGGCGGGCGTCGGGTCGACGTTGCCGGCCGGGTCGACACCGCGCACGTAGAAGACATGGGCGCCCGGAGCCAGCTCGTCGATGCGGTAGTCGGGCGAGGGCGAGTACGCGCACCCGCGCCACTCGGTCTCGGCGTCGACGCGGCACTGCAGCGTCGTCGCACCGTCGGCGTGGTACTTGAAGACGTACGGGCCGTGGTGGACCGGGCCGGCCGGACCCTCGTCGAAGACGGTGTCCGGCGGCACCGTGTCGAGGTACAGCGTGCGGGTCTCGGGTGTCGCGTCGACGTTGCCGGCGGCGTCGATCGCCCGGACGGAGAGATGGTGCTCGCCGTCCGGCAGGTCGCTGTAGCGGATGTCCGATGCGCAGTCGGTGAACGTCGGCGTGTCGAAGGCGCACTCGAAGCGGACGTCGGCCTCCGAGGCTCCGAACCCGAAGCTCGGCGATCGGTCGTTGGTCGAGCCGTCGGGACCGGCGGTGATCGTGGTCGTGGGCGGCGTGGTGTCGACGGTGAACGTCCGGGCCTGCGCGTCGCCGACGTTGCCGGCGAGGTCGACGGCGCGCACCGAGAACGTGCGCGTGGCGTCGGTCAGGTTGTTGTACGTCTGTGGCGAGGTGCACGAAGCGGGCTCCCCGCCCAGCGCGCACTCGTAGCGCGCGACCGCCTCCGACGCGTGGAACGAGAACGCCGCGGCGCGGCTCTTCGACACGCCGCTGGGCCCGCTGTCGAGCGTCGTCGTCGGCGGGGTCGTGTCGACCGTGAACGTCCGGGAATCCGGCGTCGCGTCGACGTTGCCGGCGCGGTCGACGGCGCGGAAGGCGATCGTGTGCGAGCCGTCGGCCAGGCCGGACGGCAGGTAGGGCGAGATGCAGGGTGCCCAGTCGGCGTCGTCGACCTTGCAGGTGAACGCGGCCGGGCTCTCCGACGAGGTCAGCGTGAACGCCGGCATGGTCCGGACCGGGCCGTCCGGTGCCGCCGAGGCGGTCGTCGCGGGCGGCGTGACGTCGACCGTCCAGCTCGCGGTCGTCGCGACCTCCTGGACGTTGGACGCGGCGTCGGTGGCCGTGACGTGGAAGGTGTGGCCCCCTTCGCTCAGGCCGGTCAGGTCCACCGGCGAGGTGCAGGGCTGGGCCGTCGCTTCGTCCAGGCGGCACGCGTAGGTCACCGGGCTCTCGTCGGCCGACAGGGTCAGGTGCGCGGTCGTCGCCGAGGTGTAGGCCTCGGGCGAGCCGTCGAGGGCCGCGGTCGGCGGCTTGGTGTCGACGACGAAGGCGATGTCCTTGGTCGCGCTCGTGTTCCCGAGGTCGTCGTGGGCGCGGACGCGGACGGCCACCGGCCCGTCGTCGAGGCCGCTGAGCGTGAGCGGGGACGTGCAGGCCGCGAACGCCGCGCCGTCGCGCGAGCACGCGAACGCAGCGGACGCCTCCGGCGAGGAGAACCGGATCGCGACCGTGGTGTCACGCCCGATCGCCGGCGGCTCGGCGTCGATCGTGAGCGCCGGCGGCGTGCGGTCGACGGCGAAGCTCCTCTGGGCGGGCGCCTCCTCGACGTTTCCGGCCTCGTCGGTCGCGCGGACGTCGAAGACGTGATCGCCCTCGGCGACGTCGGGCCGCGACACCGGCGAGGTACACGGCGCGAACGCGGCGGTGTCCAGGCGGCACTCGAACGTCGCGCTCTCGTTCGCGCTGAACGCGAAGACGATCGGGTCGTCGTTCGTGCGCGCGCCGGGGGCGATGTCGAACGTCGTCGTCGGCGGAACGTCATCGACGGCCAGGTGCAGGCGGACGAGGGTGGCGCCCGCGTCGTTGCCCGAGCCGTCGAGCGCGATGCGGTAGACGGTGCCGGCCGCGACGGCGATCGTCGCCGACGTGCCGGGCGCAGCGGCCGAGCATGTCGCCTGCTTGCCGCTGGCGTCGACGCGCTCCAGCGCCGTCACGGCGCCACCGCGGTAGATCGCCGCCACGGCAGGCGTCGGCGAACCGCAGGTGTCGACCGTGAAGCGACCGTCCTGCGGCGCGGTCCACGAGTACCAGACCGAGCGGCGCGCAGTGCCCGTGCCGTGGGTGGGCTCGCCGCTCTCGACGCTTGCGCCGGCGATCGTGTCGGCCGCCTCGTCGTCGGTTCCGCCGAGCGCCTTGGCGCCCGTGAAGGCGTCGTTGGACGGCGGATTGACCTGGACGCGGACGCGGCCGCCATCGGTCGGCGTCCCCACGGCCTGGATCTTGTAGGTCGTGCCGGCCTCGGCCGGGAACGTCATCCGGCTGCCGCAGCGGCCGTCGAAGGCGTATGCCGCCACCTGCGTCAGCGACGAGAGCGCGCTGCCGCGGTAGACCGTCATCGCGGCGCCGGCGGTCGTGCCGCAGGCGTTGACCTCGGCGGTGCCGGTCGTCGGCGCGGTCCAGCTCCACCAGATCGAACCGTGGACGGTGAAGCCCCCGGTGGGCTCGCCGCTCTGGCGCGTGGCCGCGAGGATCGTCCCCTCGCCGGACGCGTGGGCGCCCGTCAGCGTGGTGGCCTCGTCGAAGTCGTCGTTGGCCGGCGAGCCGACGGCGAGCTCGTAGGCGCCGGTCGCGCCGTCGCGTCCGTCGAGCGCGACGAGGTAGCGGGTGCCGCTCGTCGCGGGGAACGTCAGCGACGCGCGGTGCGTGCCGGAGCCACAGCTGTCGGCACCGTCGTCGGCGGACGCGACGGGCGTCAGCGCGGTGGTGCCGGTGTAGACGCCGAGCACGGTGTCGAACGAGGAGGCGCAGGTCTTGACCGTCACCGAGCCGTCGTGATCGGGCGTGTAGGCGAACCACACCGATGCGCCGGCGGCGTGCCCGCCGTGGGCCGGCTCGCCGTCCTCGGCCTGGGCGTACGTGGTGTCGCCGACCTTCGTCGCCGGGCCGCCGAGCACGGTGGCGTCGGCGCGGTCGTCGTTGAGCGGGGCGAGCGCGGCGAGCAGCGAGAACGTGCCGGCCGCGTCGGCGTCGACCGCGATCCGGTAGGTCGTGCCGGCCACGACGCGCATGCGGACGCGCGCGCCCCTGCCGGCCGCGCAACCGGCGACCGGCCCGCCCGAGGCGACGGGCGTCAACGCGTCGACGGCGGTGCCGGCGTAGACGCCGATGCGCGTGGCGACGCTGCTGGCCAGACAGGTGGAGATGGTCACCGCGCCGCTGCGCGGCGGCATCCAGCGGTACCAGACCGAGCGCGCCACGGCCGTGCCGGCGTGGAGCGGCTCCCCGGTCTCGTCGCCGGCGCGGGTGAGGTCCCCGCCGGCCAGGGCCGTGTCGCCGCCGGCCAGCGCGGTGGCCGCGGCGAACAGGTCGTTCGGCGGCGGGAACCCGAGCGTGAACGAGCCACTGGCTCCGCCCTTGCCGTCGACCGCGACCAGGTACGTCGTGTCGGCCTGCGCCGTGAACCGCAGGCGGCTGGCGGTTGAGCCGGCGCCGCAGCCGTCGTCGGCGGCGGCGACCTCGGTCGGCTCGCCTCCCGGCGAGCCGGTCGCGTACACGGCGAGCACGGTGTCGAACGTCGCCCCACACGTCTCGAGCGTCATCGGTCCGGTGTACGCCGGGGTGAAGCGGTACCAGACAGACCGGGCCGCGGCCACGCCGGTGCGTGCGGGCTCTCCGTCTTCGGCAGTCGCCGCGACGTTGAGGCCGCCCGCGGTGAAGCCTCGGCCGAGGTCGGTCGCCAGGTCGCGGTCGTCGTTGACCGGCGCGATGGCGACCGACAGCGAGAACGCGCCCTGGGCGCCCGGGCCATCGCCGTCGACCGCGACGTACTGCATGCCGGACACGCGTCGCAGCCGCACCACGCGGCAGTGGGTGTTGGCGTCGACGTCGAGGCTGGACGCCGTGCCCACCGCGGTGACGTTCCCCGGCGAGACCGGCGCGGTGCCCTCGTAGACCGCCAGTCCTGGCCGCGGGGCTGAGCCGGTGGCGCACGCGCGGACCTCGACGTTGCGGACCGTGCCGGCCCCGAACTGGTACCAGACCGAGTGGTCGCCGCCGAGGCCGCCGTGGTCGGGCTCGCCGGCCTGATCGCCCGCGTCGACCGTCGTGCCATTCCAGCCGCCGCCGGAGATCGTCTGGGCGGCGGCCAGGTCGTCGTTGAGCGGGCCGAGCTGGAGGGTCAGCGTGAACGGACCGGTCGCGGCGCCGTGACCGGAGATCGCGATCCGGTACGTCGTGCCGGCGTCCACGTGGACGCGCACGCGGCTCGACTTCCCGTCGCCGCAGCCCGCGGTGTCGTCGTTGGCGCCGACCGTCGTGAGCGCCTCGACGGCGGAGCCCGAGTAGACCGCGATCACCGAGTCGTAGGACGTGCCGCCGCAGGTGTCCACCCGCAGCGTGGCGGAGCGCGGAGCGGTCCAGCGGTACCAGACCGACGCGCCGCCGCCTGCGAGCGCGTGGTCGGGCTCGCCGGGCTCGACGCTCGCGTCGAGCGTCGTGCCGAAGACGAAGTTCGTGGCGGTGCTGCCGAGGTCGGTCGCCGCGGCGAAGCGGTCGTTGAGCGGCGCCATGCGCGCCACCAGGTGGGGGTAGTAGAAGCCGGTGCCCTCGTCGTCGACCGCGATCCGGTACGTCGTGCCGGCCGTGACCTGGAACCGGGCGCGGTGGCCGCTCTGCCCGGACGGGCACGCACTGCCGGCCTGCTGCGTCACGGGCTCCAGCGCGTCGATGGCCGCGCCGGTGTAGACCGCGACGCGACCGCTCGACCCGCAGGTGTCGACGCTCGCGTAGTCGCTGCGCGTGGGCTTCCACGCGTACCAGACGCTCCGGTGGGCGGCGGTGCCGCCGTGGGCGGGCTCCCCGGTCTCGGCGGTCGCCCGCGAGAGGTCCGAATAGGCGTCGAACGCGTCCTGGTCGAGGTGCGCATCGGCGCCGGCCAGGTGGTCGTTGGCCGGCGGCAGCATCACGGTGACGTCGCCGACCGCACCGCCCTTGCCGTCCACGGCGAGCAGGTACCGCGTTCCGGCGGTCGCCTCGAACGTGACGCGGCTGCCCTTGCTCGCGCATGTCCCGGAGTCGTCGTCGGCGGCGACCGGCGTCAGCGTCCCGCCGCTGCCCTGCCGGTAGACGGCGAGCAGCGTGTCGACGCCCGGCACGTAGTAGCCGCACGCCTCGATGACGACGGGACCGGTCGCCTGCGGCGTCCACGACCACCAGATCGAGTGGCCGCCCGCATCGCCGGCGTGGTCGGGCTCGCCGGCCTCCTTGCTGGCGAGGTCCAGCGACCCGAAGGCGGAGCTGTAGTTGATGGTGTACGCGTTGGCGCGGTCGTCGTTGCCCGGGCGATCGCGCAGCCGCAGCACGAAGTCGCCCTGCGCCGCGCCGTGCCCGTCGACGGCGATCTTGTAGGTCGTGCCGGCGACCGCGGCGAACGTGATGCGGGGCTGATGACCATCGCCGCAGCCGGGTGTGTCGTCGCCGTGGGCGACGTCGGTGAGCGCGCCCGCGGTCCCGGAGTAGACCGCGACGACCGAGTCGAAGCGCGTCGTGTTGTACGAGCCGCACGTGTCGAGCTGCACGGTCTCGGTCGACGACGCCGTCCACGTGTACCAGAGCGACCCGGTGCCACCGGCGCCGGCGTGATCGGGCTCGCCCGCCTCCCGCGAGGCGAACGGGGTGCTGCCGTAGGTGGAGTAGCCGATCCCGATCGACTGCGCGTTGGCGAAGTCGTCGTTGGCCGGGACCGTCGCCGAGTACAGGTAGAAGCCTTGTGCCGCGGCGGTACCGCTGTCGACGGCGAACCAGTACGTCTCGTTGACGCGCTCGGCGCGGGTCCAGCGCACGCGCGCGCAGCCGGTGCCGGTGGAGCTGCCGGACGCCACCGGGGTGAGCGTGCTCAGCGACGTGCCGCGGTGGACGGCCAGCGTCAGGCCGCCGGTCGACGTTGCCCCGCACGCTTGGAACGCCAGGGCGGCGGGCGAGGCGTCCGTGGCGTTGAAGCGATACCAGACCGACTGCTTGGCCGGGCCGGCGCCGTGCGCCGGCTCGTCCGGCTCCGCGGTGGCCCCGACCGTGGTCCCGTAGGAGTAGAAGCTCGACGTACCGTCGTAGAGCTGCGCCGCGGAGAAGTCGTCGTTGCCCGGCGAGGTGGTCACCGAGAAGGAGCCCGTCGCGCCGTCGCGCCCATCGACCGCGATCAGGTAGCTGGTCGTGCCGTCAGCGGTGAACGAGACGTGGGCGCAGCTGCCTGCGGCAGACGCCGCGGCCGAGGCGACGGGCTGCGTGCCGGTCCCGGTGTAGACGCCCAGCAAGGGGGTGGTGAGGCCGGAGGACCCCGGCGCGCCGCAGACGGTCAGGCCGGGGTGGCCGGCGATCGGCCGCCACGAGTACCAGACCGAGGCGCCGCCGGCGTTGCCGGCGTGGTCGGGCTCGCCGGCCTCCTTGGACGCGCCGACGTTCGATCCCGACCACGAGCTGAAGCCCTGGTACATCGAGGACGCGGCGGCACGGTCGTCGTTGGCGGGCGCGTACTCCTGCGACAGCGTGAAGTTGCCGGCGCCGTTCTTGCTGTCGACGGCGATGAGGATCGTCCCCGTGGACGCCGCGGAGAAGTTCAGGCGGCTGCCGCCGCTCGCGCAGCCCAGGTCGTCGTCGTTGGACGCGATCGGCGTCAGCGTCGTGCCGTCGTCGAGGTAGGCCGCGAGGATCGTGTCGACCGTGGACGTGCTGAAGGCCGAGCAGGTCGTGAGCCGCACGCGCTGGCCGGTGGAGACGTGCATCCGGTACCAGACCGAGCCGTCGCCGACGACGCCGGCGTGCGCCGGCTCGCCGGTTTCGTGCGTCGCGTACCGGTTGGAGCCCCACGCCCAGCCGGTGAACGGGGTTGCGCCACGGCGGTCGTCGTTGTGCAGGGTGCTCACGACGTAGCGGCCGGTCGCGCCGGACTTCCCGTCCAGCGCGACGAGGACCCGGCCGTTCGCTGCCGGCGTCACCCGGAAGAGGCTCGTGGTGGCGGTCGCGCCGCAGGCCGTGCTGTCGTCGTTGGAGCCCAGCTCCTGCAGGGCGCCGTAGCCGCCGACGTAGGACCCCAGGCGCGTGTCGAACGCCGACGCGCACGCCGCGACGACGAGCGGGACGCCCGCCTGGCCGTCGGTCGCGAACCAGACGGAGTGCTGCGCGGGCTGGCCCGCGTGGTCGGGCTCGCCGGGGTCGGCGGTCGCCGTCGTGTTGAGCCCGGCGTAGCTGCCGCCGTCGCTGATCGAGGTCGCGCCCTCGGCGTGGTCGTTGGGCGCGGGCGGGTCGACGCTCAGCTTGTAGGTGTCGCTCGGCGCCTGGCCGTAGGTGGTCAGCTGGATGCGGTAGGTGACCCCGGCCTGGGCCGCGAGCCCGTACTCCGTGCCACCGTTGCAGTACTGGTCCAAGTAGTCGACGTCGACCGGGACGAGCGACGCGAGCGCGCTGCCGGTGTAGGCCTGGAGGTCCGGGTAGTTCGTGGAGCCGCAGGTGCCGAACACGACCGTCCGGGTCGTCGGGCTGGTGTAGGTGAACCAGAGCGACCCTGTCGCGTAGTAGGCGAGCGCGTTCGGCTCGCCGGCTTCGAACGTCGCACCGGCCACGGTGCCGGTGCGTTCGGGCGTCGCGGCGGAGAGCTCGAGCGCGGAGGCGAACGCGTCGTTGGCCGGCGCGGCCGGTGTGACCGGCGGGGGCGGGGGGACCGGCGTCTGGGCGCCGGCCGTGGCGGTCGTCGTGGTGGCCCAGCAGGCCGCCATCATCGCCGCGATCAGCCACCGTCGCATGGTCCTCATCTGTCCGCTCGTCCCTCGTCGTCGCCGTGCTGCGCGGCGGGCGTCAAGGCCGCCCCAGCGCTCCAAGTCCGGTCCTGCACGCCCGTGGGGGCGCGGATCACGCTGATCGTGCGCAGGCGCCACGCGGGCGCGCGGTTCCACCGGCGGCGCGCCGTCCGGGGCACTGCGATGCGCAGCTCGCGGTGCTGGCCGCGCTCCAGCCGCAGCACCGCGCGCCCGAGCCGCAGCGGCGTTCGGGCGAACAGGATCTGCAGCAGCACGGTGACGCTGCCGTGGCAGCCGGCGCGGCGGATCGCCGGGCAGGTGACGCGGACGCGGACGCCGCCACGGACGCGTGCCGGCCGGCCGACGCTCAGCGGCGGGGCGGCGCCGTACGCGACCGTGAGC
>JAOPZP010000313.1 GCA_025964055.1 Conexibacter sp. | reverse complement strand
GGAGCGCACGGCCTTCGGAGCGGGTACGGCGGGCGGCGCGACGGGCGCGGCGATCACGTGCGCGGCCAGCGCAGGCCGCTCGACGCGGCGGTGCTTGACGTGGTCGACCTCGACCGCGCCGGTGGTGACGATCGCCACGGCGGCCAGGCCGGCGGCGGTCTTGGTCGCCACCGCGCCGACGCCCGCCGACAGGGCCGAGCCCGCGGTCACGCTCCCCGCGCCGACGCTGCCCGAGGCGGCGGCGCCACCGGCGGCCGCGCCGCCCGCGCCCTGGGCCAGGAGGAACTTCTTGAGCAGCAGCAGCGGGCCGACCGGGAAGACCGCGGCGAGCGCCTTGTTGGTCTGCTTGAGCTGCTTCTTGAAGGCCGAGCAGCGCGTGCAGCCGCGGACGTGGCGACGGACCGGGGCGCTCACGCGGGCCAGGCCCTCGGCCCACTCGCCGAGCTCGTCGCGGACCTCGGCGCAGGTCAGGCGCCGCGCCTCGGCGGCCTCGGCCAGGGCGACGCGGGCGCGAACCAGCAGCGACTTGACCGACGGGACGGTCGTCTCCATCGCCTCGGCGATCTGCTCGTAGCTCAGCGCGTCGATCTCGCGCAGCAGGAGCGCCGTGCGCTGCGTCTCGGCCAGCGTCTGCACGTCGGCGACGAGCTGGCGGAAGTCCTCGCGGTCGTCGACCTTGTCGGCCGTCGTGGTGCCGTGCTCGGCGAGGTGGACGTCCATCGAGTCCACGCCGATCGCCGTCTGCTTGCGCAGGTGGTTCAGGCAGCGGTTGCGGGCGATCCGGTACAGCCACGGCCGCACGTTGATCGGCCGCGAGTCGGACAGCATCGCGTTGAACGCCGCGGCGAAGACCTCCTGCAGCACGTCCTCGGCGTCCTCGCGGGAGCTGAGCATGTGCCGGCAGAACGCCAGCAGCCGCGACTGGTAGCGCGCGACGAGCGCCTCGTAGGCCGCCTGGTTGCCGCGCCGGGTGAGCGCGACCAGCCGCTCGTCGCCCTGCAGGCGCAGCAGCGGCGTCGGGCCCCGGAGTCCTGCGGAGCCGGAGTGTCTGAGAGCGGTGACTTCCACGCGTGATCGGCGAGGTGCGAGCCCGCCGATCGTTGAAACCGGTGGGGGCACGCGAAGTTGCGGGTTCGGCGACAGTGTGACAAAGCGGCGGCTACGCTCCCGCAAGGCCGCGCCCGGGTGGTGGAACTGGTCAGACACGGCCGGCTTAAACCCGGCTGTCCGCAAGGACATGGGGGTTCGAGTCCCTCCCCGGGCATGAAGGCGCCGGCGCGGCCGCCGGTCGACGTCCGCCTAAGCGACCGGGGCGTCGCGCACGGCGCCGGGCGCCAGGGCGTCCAGGAACGCGTCGGCGACGTCGCGGTCGCCGGTGATCTCCAGCTCCGTCCGCGACGCGTCGGGCCCCAGCGCCTCGACCCACGCCCGCTCGGGGCCGGCGATCTTCGCGTCGGCCTCGGGGGCTGAGCGCTCGGCCAGCTCCACATGGCCGTGACGGGAGGTCAGGACGTAGCGCTTCATGTCGCCGGCACGGCGCACGACGGTGACCTCGACCATGCCGTCGAGCTCCTCGGGCATGCTCAGGCCGGGCGCGCTGCGCAGGATCGCGCCGGCGTCGATCGCCTCGTCGGGGCGTGGGGGCGACCAGGCCCAGCGCGCACCCCAGCGGGCCAGCGCGCCGATCACCGGCAGCAGGTCGCGGGCGCGCTCGGTCAGCTCGTAGTCCACCCTCGGCGGGACCTCGCGGTAGCGCTGGCGGGTCAGCAGGCCGTCGGCGACCATGCGGTTCAGCCGCGACCGCAGCTGCTCGGTCGAGATGCCCGGCAGCACGCGCTGCAGCTCCACGAAGCGACGGGGTCCCGCGACGAGGTCACGGACGATCAGCAGTGTCCACTTGTCGCCCACGAGATCCAGGGCGCGTGCGTCCGGCGCCCACTGGTTGTACGGGTGCCGCTTGGGTGGTGGAACGGAGGGAATGGCTGCCTCCCGGGAGACGAGCGTCGGAGGTGGAACGGGCCCTCAGCCACTGGAAAGTGTACCCACGTCTCGCCCCGGACGCGCCGTTTTTTGGCGGACGTGGACACCCGTTGCGGTGTTCAGCGGTGAAATGCCGTGGGCAAGCGGTGCGACCCCGTCCGAGATGGGCGCACGGACGCTCGCTGGCCGCTGGGCCGCGCGCCCCGGTCGGCGTCAGCGCCCGCTAGATGTTGACCAGGCCCGCGAGGATCTGCTCGTCGAACGCGTCCTCCTGCCCGAGGGCGGCGGCCGCGGCGGGCGCCAGCATCGGGTACGTCGCGTCCTGCTCGTCGGCGAGCGCCTGGAAGCGGCGCGTCGGCAGGCTCTCGTCCTGCCGCGGATCCTTCTCGAGACGGTCGTCCACGGGACTCCTTCACTCTCTCGTCGGGTGCCTTGCGAGCAGTTCTACGCCTTCCTGGCAGATCCGCAACCGGGCCGGTCGCTTGTGACACCCGACCGGGTGTCCGTTGGAGGAAGCCTCTGAACAACCCGCCAGCCCTTGTGCGACTTGGGCGCTGGCGTCCGGGTCCGCCGCGCGCGAGGATGCAGCCCATGAGCATCGAGACCGAGACCGAAGCCGCGACGCGCCTGCACGGCGGTCGCCTGATCGCCCGGCGGTTGAAGGCACACGGCGTGACGAAGCTGTTCACGCTCTCGGGCGGCCACATCTTCTCGATCTACGACGGCTGCCGGGCCGAGGGCATCGACATCGTCGACACGCGCCACGAGCAGGCCGCGACGTTCGCCGCCGAGGGCTGGGCGAAGGTCACGCGC
>JAOPZP010000608.1 GCA_025964055.1 Conexibacter sp. | reverse complement strand
GACGGAAGTACAACACCGACGGGTGGCCGAGCACGCTGATGCTCGTCAACACCGTCGGCTACATCTGCGAGGCGGCGTGGCACCACGCCGACCTGGCGGTCACGTGGGGCAAGCTCTGGGTCAAGCTGACGACGCACTCGAGCGGCGGCATCACCGACAAGGACTTCGCCGTCGCGCGCCGGATCGAGGACGCCGTTCTGTGGCGCCCCGGCCCCGACAGCCCCCTGGAGGGCACCCCGAACAAGTTCGTCTTCAGCAAGGGCACGCGCTAGACGCGGGCCGTGTCCGAGCGGCTGCTGTTCGTGACCGGCAAGCTCGCGGCGCCCGCCCTGCGGGACACGCTGGGTCGCGCCGAGCTGCCGTTCGGCTACGACGTCGCGGTCATGAAGATCACGGTGGCCGCGCTGATGACCACCGACTGGATCGCACGCCGCCTCGACGTGCCGGAGGCGGTCACGCGGATCATGATCCCCGGGATGTGCGAGGGCGAGGTCGGCGTCCTGAGCGAGCGCTTCGGCATCCCCGCCGAGAAGGGCCCCGCGGACCTCAAGGCGCTGCCGAGATGGTTCGGGCAGGCCGACGCGCGCGCGAGCTACGGGGAGCGCGACATCCGCGTGTTCGCGGAGATCAACCACGTCCCGCGCCTGGATCTCGACGGCATCTTCGAGGTGGCCGAGTACTACCGCGACGAAGGCGCGGACGTGATCGACCTCGGGCTCTCGCTCGGCCGCAACTGGCTCCGCGACGGGCCGAGCGTGATCGCCGAGCTCCGCGCCGCCGGCTTCGCGCTGAGCATCGACACGCTCGATCCCGACGAGATCCTGATGGCCGACCAGGCGGGCGTGCAGTACGTGCTCAGCCTGAACGGCTCGAACCGGCACCTTGCCGAGCGCCTGTCGGCGACGCCGGTGCTGATCCCGGACACGCCCGAGGACCTCGACAGCCTCGACGCGACGATCGCCCACCTGGAGAAGCTCGGCAAGCCGTACCTCGTCGACCCGATCATCGAGCCGATCGGCGCCGGGTTCGCGGCGAGCCTCGGACGCTATCTCGAGGTCCGCCGTCGCCATCCGGACGCCGAGATGTTCATGGGGATCGGCAACCTCACCGAGCTCACCGAGGCCGACACCACGGGCGTCACCGCGATGCTCATCGGCTTCTGCCAGGAGGTCGGCATCCGCAACGTCCTCACGACCGAGGTCATCGACTGGGCGCGCGGCGCCGTGCGCGAGGCCGTCATCGCCTCGGAGCTCATGCACTTCGCGCACGCGCACGGCACGTCCCCGAAGCACATCGACGGCCGGCTGCTCACGGTCAAGGACGAGGAGTTCCGTCCGTATGCGGAGGACGAGCTGCGGGAGCAGCACGCGCAGGTCACGGACCCGAACTACCGGATCTTCGTCGACGCCGACTGGATCTACGTCTTCAACGCCGACCGCTTCGTCAAGGGAACCGACTTCAACGAGATCTTCGACCAACTGGGAGTCGACGAGGCGACGCACGCCTTCTACCTCGGCAAGGAGCTGATGAAGGCCACGATCGCCCGCGCCCTGCGCAAGAACTACCGCCAGGAGTCCCCGCTCGACTGGGGCTACATGACGTTCGTCGAGCCGCGCCGCGAGCGCGTGCGCCTCACGGCGCAGGGCACGAGACGCACCGCCGGGGAGGAAACGTGAAGAAGATCTTGATCCAGCTCGACACCGACGCGCATCCGAGCACGTTCGACGCGATCGTCGCCCACGACGCCGGCGTCGACGAGCTCCTCAGGTACGGGGGCATCGAGCCCGACGCGGTGCGCGGCCTGGTGCAGTCGGCGTTCTTCACCCGCGGCCCGGACGACCTGTCGACCCTCGCGGTGTGGGTCGGCGGATCCAGCGTCGGCGAGGGCGAAGAGGTGCTGCGCGAGGTCGAGAAGGCGTTCTTCGGCCCGTTCCGGGTGTCCGCGATGCTCGACTCCAACGGCTGCAACACGACCGCGGCGACCACGGTCGCGCGGCTCGCCCGGGAGATCGACCTGAACGGGCGGCGCGTGGTCATCGTGGGCGCGGGCGCCGTCGGCCTGCGCGCGGCGAAGCTCCTCATCGACGAGGGGTGCGACGTCACGGTGTCGGGGATCCCGGCCGCTCGCTTCCGCGACCGGGCCTATCGCCGCGCGGGCGGCCTGACCGTCGCGAAGGAGCGCGGCATGGACATCGCCGAGCCGGCCGATGACGAGGAGCTCAAGCAGGTGCTCGACGGCGCCTCGCTCGTCCTGGCTGCCGGACCCGCGGGTGTCGAGGTGCTGCCCGAGGCGGTGTGGCGCACGATCGACTCGATCGAGGTGATGGCCGACTTCAACGCGGCCGAGCCGCTCGGGATCGAGGGCACCGACGCGCAGGATGACCTCGAGGAGCACGACGGCAAGCGCGTGCTCGGAGCCCTGGCGATCGGCGGCCCGAAGATGAAGGTGCACAAGGCGTGCGTGCGGCGGCTGTTCGAGTCCAACGACGCGATCCTGGACGTCGACGGCATCTACGAGATCGCGAAGGAGCTCGCCTGACCCGTCAGCCGGAACGTGGTCCGCGGGTCGCCGGAATCGATCCCGGGACGGTGTCGTTCGACGTCTGCGCCCTCAACGGCGGACTGCCGCTGTTGGAGGAGAGCTTCCCCTCCGCGGAGCTTGGCGCCGACCCGGCGGCCCTGGTCGACGCGCTCCTCGCCTACGCGCCGTTCGATCTCGTGCTCGGTCCGGCCGGGTATGGCCTCCCGCTCGTCCCGGCCGCGCAGGTCGGCGAGCGCGAGCTCGCGCTCATGGTCCTGAAGCGTGCCGACGAGCCCGCGGCGCGCGCGGGCATCGCCGGGATGCGCACGATCGTCCGGGCGCTCATCGCGGCCGGCATGCCGCTCGTCTTCGGGCCCGGCGCGATCCACCTCCCGACGGTCCCGGACCATCGCAAGTGGAACCGCATCGACCTGGGGACCGCCGACAAGGTCGCGAGCACGGCACTCGGGATCGTGGACCAGGCGGAGCGCCTCGGGATCCCGTACGAGGAGACCAGGTTCGTGATGCTCGAGCTCGGTGGCGGGTTCAGCGCGGCGATGGCCGTCGACGGCGGGCGGATCGTCGACGGCCTCGGCGGCTCGGCCGGCCCGATCGGCGCGCGCGCGTGCGGCGCGCTGGACGCGGAGGCGGCCTATCTCATAGGCGGCGCGCTCTCGAAGCGGACCGTCTTCTCCGGCGGGGCGCTCGACCCCGCTGGGGACCTCGACCTCGGGGTGCCCGGAGCGCTGCAGCGGCTGCGCGAGGATCCGCGCGCTCGCGACGGCTGGCTGGCGCTCGAGGAGGGAGCCGCCAAGGCCGTGCTCGCGCTCACGGCGTCGGTGCCGGCGCCGCGCGAGGTGCTCGTGGCCGGTCGCCTGGCCCTGGCCCCCGGGCTCCTCGATGCCCTCGCCGAGCGCCTTCAGGGCGTGGCGCCGGTCCGCTCCGCCCTCGCGGTCAAGAGCGCAGCGCGGGGTGCCGCGCTGCTCGCGGACGGCCTCGCGGGCGGGAGCTATGCGCCGCTCGTCGCTCGCATGCGCCTGCGCGAGGCGCGCGGCGGCGTGCTCGACCACCTGCGGATGTACGGCGCGGAGCGGATCGAGCTCGGCTAGGGGGAACGCTGGCCCAGAGGGCCAGGGGGAACGCTGGCCCAGAGGGCCAGGTTCCCTTGCAGGTGTTCGCCCAGGGGGCGAAACCCGCTAGGGGGAACGCTGGCCCAGAGGGCCAGGTTCCCTCGCGGGTGTTCGCCCAGGGGGCGAAACCCGCTAGGGGGAACGCTGGCCGCCGCCTGGACGTCCTCGTCCACGGCGCGGCTAGGACGCCGCCCGCGTGTCGAGCAGCTTGGCGACCGACAGCCGCCGGCGGCACATGGGAACGATGCTCTCCCGCACGTCGTCGGGGACGGCGTCGCCCCAGGCCGCCGCGGCGTCCTCAGCCTCCGCGAGCACGTCGTCGATGACCTCTGGGGAGGGCTGGGCGTCGATCAGGCAGCGCAGGCCGAACCCGATGTGCCAGCGCTCGTCGAGCTCGACGCGCTCAACGCCCTCGCGGACCCCGGGCAGCGCGCCGTCCTCCAGGTCGCCGAGCAGCGCGCATTGCCCGGCGCTGAGCACGATGCCCTCGAGCACCATGTGGTAGAGGCCGATGCCCGCGTCGAGGCCGGTGCGACCCGCCGCGAGCTCGACCGACAGCGCGGGCAGCCGCTCCTCGAAGAGCTCGAGCACGCCGGCCGGGGCGTGTTGCCGGGCGGCATCGCGCCGCTCCGCGGGGGTGGCTCCGTCCAGACCGAGCACCTCTGCGGCGATGCGGTCGAAGAACAGCGCATGGCGGTGCTCGTCGCGGCGCTGCAAGAACAGGACCCAAGCCACCAGCGAGTTGTTGGCCGCTTCGCCAAACGGCGTGAGCTCTTCGGCGACGGCGTCCTCCGCCACGCGGAAGCCGGCGAGGAGCGTCGTGAGACGCTTGCGGCGCTCGTCCGCGAGCTCGGGCCACGCCCGGGCGTCCGGGACGAGGTCGATGGCCTGTGCATCCCACTGCAGGCGGGCCACGACGCGGGAGAAGAAGGAGGGCCAGCGGCTGGATGGGAGCACGCGTCCCGACTGCACCTCGTCGGGGGCCAGACGTCGCCCCGTGCCCGGATCGAACGCGAGATCCCACGCCTGCCGGTCAGCCATGGCGGCACGTTACCAAGCGGAAATCCGAGCTTCGGTCGGGCTGCCGCGACGGCCTGGGTCGACGGCGCTGGGTTCATCAAGGCGCCGGTTTCGAACGCCCTTGTCACGTCTTCGCGCCTCGGTCGGCGAGCTTGAGGATGACCGACAGCGACGAACGCGGCCCCGGCCAGTGCTCCTCGATCAGCTCGAGTCCGCCGCCACGGAGGATCGCTCGCAACGTCAGGACGACGACGACGGCGTCGTCGAGCTGACCGGCGACCGGGATGAAGTCCGGGACCACATCGAAGGGGAACGCGAGATATGCCAACAGGGCGACGACGATGGCCCTGTACCGCCGAGGCATGCGGGGGTCGCCGAGCAGGCGCCGAAACAGGACGATGCAGTCCGGGATGAATCCGGCGAGCGCTCGCGCGTCTCCGCTGCGCCCGGCAAGCGCGAGGCCTCCGACGAAGATCCCGTAGACGATGACTGCCA
>JAOPZP010000554.1 GCA_025964055.1 Conexibacter sp. | reverse complement strand
CTCGGCAGCCTGGCGCGCACGGCCCACGCCGCCGGCGGCGCGCAGCTGTCGGACCACCCGCGCGGCCGGCTCGCCCAGGGCGCGCTCAACGGCGTCTGGGGCGACCGCCTGGAGCGCACGGGCAACGCGCTGTCGATCCCGATGGCCGTGCGCGTCGGCGGGCGCGACGTGCCCGCCGACCGCGACGCGCTCGCCGCCGCGTTCCCGCAGGCGAGCGCCCGCCCGGTCGTCTTCGTCCACGGGCTCTGCGAGAGCGACGCGGCGTGGGGGCTGCGCGCCGCCGAGCGCGGCGGCACCTACGCCACGCGCGTGCTGCCGGAGCTCGGCGCCACCGCGGTGGTCCTGCGCTACAACAGCGGCCTCCACATCTCCGACAACGGCCGGCGCCTGGCCGCGCTGCTGGAGGCGCTGGTCGACGCCTGGCCCGTCGCGATCGCCGACCTCACGCTCGTCGGCCACTCGATGGGCGGGCTGATCGTCCGCAGCGCCGGCCACGCCGCGCAGGAGCGCTCCGACCGCTGGCCGTCGCTGGTGCGCACGACCGTCTCGCTCGGCACGCCGCACCTCGGCGCGCCGATGGAGCAGGCCGCCGGGTTCCTGACGTGGGCGCTCGGGTCGGTGCCCGAGGGGCGCCCGATCGCCGCGGTGCTCGCCGCGCGCAGCGCCGGCATCAAGGACCTCCGCCACGGCAGCCTCGTGGACGCCGAGTGGGAGACGCTGGACCCCGACGCGCTGCGCGGCTTCGCGCGCGCCGACGTGCCGCTGCTCGAGCACGCGCGCCACCACGTCGTCGCCGCGACGCTGACCGAGCGCCCCGACCATCCCGTCGGCCGCCTGCTGGGCGACCTGCTGGTCCTCAGCCCCAGCGCCCACGGCCTGGAGGGTCGCCGCCGAGTCATCGCCTTCGAGGCCGAGGACTGCCGGCACGTCGGGGGGCACGACCACTTCGCGCTGCTCAACAGCCCGGCGATCGACCCGCTCCTGCGCGAGTGGCTCGGCGCGCCGCGCGCCCTCCCGCAGGCGGGCGCCTGATCGGGGCGCCGCCCCCCGGTCGTCGCACTGGCCGGCCGCTAGGCTTGCGCCGGTGACCGGCAGCTGGCCTGCGCCCTTCTCGATCTCGATCGACGACCAGCCCGCCCAGGCGCTGATCGCGGTCGGGGGCGAGCTGGACCTGGGGACGGCCCCTACGCTCGAGGACGCGGTGATGGCGCGGCTGCAGGGCGGCGGCCACGTGGTGCTCGACCTCCGCGGCCTGGACTTCATCGACTCCACGGGCGTCCGGGTGATCGTCTCCGCGCACCGCGCCGCCCAGGAGCACGGCGGGCGCTTCGCGCTCGTGCGCACGCTGCCCGACGGGGCGGTCGGCCGGGTCCTGCGGATCTCCGGCCTCGACGACGTGCTCGAGATCGTCGACGAGGCCTGAGTGAACGGGGAACGCACACGTTCCCCGATTTCGCCCTTTTTGCGCCGGGAGCCGCCGCTAGGGTGAGCTTTCATGAGCTCTGAGACGCGCGCGGCCTTCGACGACCCCGAGCTGCTGGAGCGGTTCGCCGAGCTCGTCATCGGCTTCGCCGCCAACGTCCAGCCGGGTCAGGTCGTCGCGATCGGATCGGAGATCGGCAAGGAGGAGATGACGCGCGCCCTCGCCGCCGCGGCCTACCGGCACGGCGCGAAGTTCGTCGACACCTCCTACTTCGACCTGCACGTCAAGCGGGCCCGGCTGCTGTACGCCGAGGAGGACACGCTCGACTACGTGCCGCCCTGGTACGGCGAGCGCATCCTCGAGCTCGGCCGCCTGCACGCCGCGCGCGTCGGGCTGACCGGCCCGGCGCACCCGGGGCTGCTCAGCGACCTCGACCCGGCCCGCATCGGGCGCGACCAGCTGCCGGCCGTCCGCGAGACCGGCATCGTCGTCAACGAGCGCACGACCAACTGGACCGCGGTGCCGTGCCCGACCCGTCCTTGGGCCGAGCTGGTGCATCCCGACCTCGACCCCGAGGAGGCGTGGGTCCGGCTGTGCGAGCAGATCCTCCACGTCTGCCGCCTGGACACCGACGACCCGATCGCCTCCTGGCGCGAGCGCGCCGAGACGCTGGTCGGCGCCGCCGAGCGCATCACCCAGCGGCGCTTGGACGCGCTGCGCTACGTCGGTCCCGGCACCGACCTCACGGTCGGCCTGCTGCCGAGCTCCAAGTTCCTGGCCGCGCGCTTCACCACCGTCGACGGCATCGTGCACCTCCCCAACCTGCCGTCGGAGGAGATCTTCACCTCGCCGGACCCGACCCGCGCCGAGGGCGTCGTGCGGGCGACCAAGCCGCTGGTGCTCGGCGGCTCGATCATCCGCGGCCTCGAGGTCGAGTTCCGCGACGGGCGCGCGGTGCGCATCGACGCCGACGAGAACGCCGAGGTCCTGCGCTCCTATGCGGCCCGCGACGAGACGGCCGACCGCCTCGGCGAGGCGGCGCTGGTCGACGGCGACGGGCGCATCGGCGCGCTGGACACGGTCTTCTTCGACACGCTGCTGGACGAGAACGCCGCCAGCCACATCGCGCTCGGGCACGCCTACACGATGTGCGTGGACGAGGCCGACGCGGCGAAGCTCAACGACTCGACGATCCACGTCGACTTCATGATCGGCTCCCCCGACGTCAGCGTCCACGGCCTCGCGGCCGACGGGACCGAGACGCCGCTGCTGGTCGGCGGCGCCTGGCAGGTCTGAGCGGCCTCCGGGGGCAGGCGAACGCTATCCTCGCCCCACGCCTGGAGAGGTGCCGGAGCGGCTGAACGGGCACGACTGGAAATCGTGTGTGGGCTTTACGGTCCACCGAGGGTTCGAATCCCTCTCTCTCCGCTGCGAGACGAAGGGCGCCCACGCGGGCGCCCTTCGTCGTTAACGGCTGAGATGTGGGTGAACCCGCCCAGGGGCTGTCGGCCCGGGGCGGGTTCGTGCTGCGGCTACCAGGGGATCTGGTTGAGGAGCGACGGGCGTTCGTCCTCGGGCGGCGGACTGGCGTCGCGGATGACGACGTCGCGGCGGTTGCGCGACGGCGTGCCGAACCAGCCGTTGCGCTCGGCGGCCAGCAGCCAGGCGATCGCCTTCAGCAGCGTCTGCGTGAGCCGGGGCACGCCGCGCCTCGACGGTGTGCCGTCGTGGTCGCCGGTCCACCGCGTGGCCCGCCACCACGACCTCAGCGGCGACGACCTGCTGCGAGAAGCCGAGCGAGCGGTCGCCGTAGAACGCAGCGTCGCTGGGTAGGAGCCGAGCCTATGCTCCGTATGGCTCACCGTAGGAGAGTCGTTCTGGCGATCATCGCGACCGGGGTCGCTGTGGTCGTCGCCGTCATCCTCGTCTCGGTCGCCAAGGACGACAAGCCGACGCCGGCCGAGCAGGCTCGACTCGCCCTACGAGACGCCGCAAGCCGGCAGCGGCGCGGGTGCGATCGGAGGCCGGACTTCCGCATCTACACGTTGGGCGAACGCTTCCGCCGTGAGAATGCAACGCGGTTGCTCGACCGCTGCGAGACCCACGCCGATGAAGTCGAGATGTTCTACGGGCCGTGCCGAGACGGAGGCGAGTCGGGGTGTGGCTACGACGTCTCGGTGCGCAGCCAGCCGGCGTGCCTCCGCCCGCGCGAGCTGGACGCCATGTTCAACGCGCCGCCCGAACCAGAACTGTCGCCACGAACCATCACCACGATTCGCGGCGTGCCCGCGGTGATCGGCGAAGGCCAGATCGTGCTGATGACCCGCGACACGTTGATCACGGTCCAAGCCGATGGTGCACGGAGCGCCGTCGACGCGTTACGACCGGCCGCTGGCGCCGCGCTCAGCGCGAACCCCCTGCCCAAGCCAGACGCCGTCGTGGTCGGCGGAAGGCTCCGCAACAGGCAATGCCCGGCGTGAAGCCGCCGGCATAAGGGCGGCCTGCGTTCGCGCTGTGTACAAAAGTGCCCTGGGCGCGTGTACATGCGAGACGGAGGGCGCCCACGCGGGCGCCCTTCGTCGTTGTGGGGGGCGAGGGTTCCCAGGGGTCCCCGGAGTGCCCGGCGCGCCAGGTCGCCGGACGTAGCTTGCAGATCGACGGCGGTCCGCTGGGCCGCTGATACGTCCAAGCGACTCCAGAACGGAGACCAGCTCCATGGTTCAAGCAACCAGAGCACGATGGGTGGCGCTCGTCGCCGGGATCGCGGTCGGCCTGCCGGCCGCGGCCGCGCACGCCAGTTCCGGCAACCCCGTCGCCGGCGCTGCGGGCGGCGGCGCCGCGCCGCTGAACCCGTCGGTCGTCGGCGTTCCCATCCAGCGCACCGACGCCGCCCTCGCCGGCGCCGCGGACGCCATCGACGCCGGGGACGGGGCCGGGGCCGCGGCCAAGCTGACGGCATCGCGCCGGTACCTGCTGCGCTCCTACTCGGGCGCCAGGTACCTGATCGCCAACCAGCCGCCGCCGGCCGCCAGTGCGGCAGGCGCGAGCCCCAAGAAGTTCGTCAAGCTCGCGAAGCGCGCGATCAAGGCCGCGCGCATCCGGGCGGCCGGCGGGCGCCGATCGGTCATCGCGGGAACGAGCGGCGGCGCCGTCGGCCCGGCGTTCGCCGACGCGCCGACGGCGGTCTTCAACGTGCTGACGAGCCAGTACAGCGCCGCGACCGCCGCGGTCGGCATG
The DNA here is from genome assembly GCA_025964055.1 of Conexibacter sp. GTDB lineage: Bacteria > Actinomycetota > Thermoleophilia > Solirubrobacterales > Solirubrobacteraceae > Baekduia. Next base: position 590 of record JAOPZP010000554.1, on the reverse strand, counting down.
GCCCCCGACGCGACGGGCCAGCTGCTCGCCAAGGCGAAGACCACGCTCGACACGGCGATCATCCTGCGCAACCGGCTGGTGCAGATCATCTACGCGGCGGCCCCGCCGGTCGCCGCCGCCGGCATCAAGGCGCACAGCGCGCAGGCCGACGTCACGACGTTCGACGTGGTCATGCCGGGCCTGACCGTGCTGATCGACGACGAGCTCCAGCTGATGAACGCGGCGTCCGCAGACCCCTCCGTGCCGGCCGAGGCGAAGGCCGTGCTCACCGACGCGATCGCCGCAGACACCCAGGTCGAGGCCCTGGTCAACCAGTACTGGCCCCCCGTCCCGGCGGACGCCTGAGCGGCGACGCTCGCGACCTCCCGACACGAATGGACATCTCATGATGAGACGACGACATCTCGCCATCGCCGCGGCGGCGCTCAGCGCGGGCGCGCTGGCCCTCGGGCCCGCGCCGGGTGTGGGCGGCCTCCAGCAGGCCCACGCCCAGGCCCCGATCCCCCCGGACACGGGGCTCGACACCACGGCACTCGGCGCGCTGGACACGACCGGCCTGGGCGCCCCGATCGACCAGACCGCCGTGCCTG
>JAOPZP010000547.1 GCA_025964055.1 Conexibacter sp. | reverse complement strand
CCGACCCGGTCGTCTGCGGGGTCGACTGCGCGACGGCAGCCGGCACCGCGACGGAGCTCAGGAGCGCGGCCGCGACGACCAGGAGCGCGATGACCGGCGCCGCGGCGCGCGTCAGTCGCCGAACGTCCAGAGCTTGTTCCCGAGGAAGTTGCAGGGCGTGGCGGCGGCGACGGCGATCGCCTGCGCCAGGACCTCCGCGAGGCCGGCCTCCCCCACGAGCAGCTGCAGCAGGGCGAGGTTGATGACGAACGCCGCCAGGCTGACCGTCAGGAAGCGCGCGGCCTGATGGCCGGGATGGCCTTCGGCGGCATCGAAGGTCCAGTGCCGGTTCCACCAGAAGTTGTTGGTGACGGCGACCGCGAACGCGACGACCGCGGCGACCCGATAGTCGAGGCCGATCGCGTGAACGCAGACGGCGAACGTGGCGAGGTTGACGACGTACCCGCTGGCGCCCACCGCGGTGAAGCGCGCCAGCTGCCACCAGTTCCTGCGCTCGCGCATCCCGCGTCGGACGCGGTCGCGGCGGCGCGGCTCGAGGAGGGCGTCGGGCACGTCGCGGTCAGGGTACCCGTCCTCGTCGGCCATGTCCTAGCTCTCGCCGAAGTGGCCGCGGACCATCCGCGCGACGTCGGTGATCGACCATGCGCCCGGGCCGGTGCCGGCCGGCGCCGGGACGCCGCAGAAGGCCAGGGCGCCCAGCGAGTCGGAGTGGTGCAGCGAGCCGTGGCTGCCGCCGCCGACGTGGTCGGCGCCGCCCCAGTCGGGGAACTCGTAGCCGGTGCCGGCCGACAGCAGGACGTCGCCGGCCGTCGCGCAGCTCAGCGCGGCCCACAAGCGGCGCAGCGCATCGGGGTAGTCGGGGCTGTCGAAGCGCCCGTCGCTGGTGGCGGCGGCCAGCGCGGTGAGGTCGCCCTCCACGCTCCAGGCGTTGCCGCGCGCGTCGCGCAGCGGTCCGCCCGGAGCGAAGCGCAGCTCGCCGCGCCCGGGCGCGCGCACGACGGCGCGGTCGCCCTCGCGCCACGCGAGCACGTCGATCCCGGGCATGGCGCTCGCGGTCTCGACGACGCGCGGGACGATCGCGTCGCGCCCCTCGGGCGCCAGCGCGTAGATCATCGCCGCGCGCTGGTTGGGGCACAGCGCGAGCTCGGCCTCGTCGGCGCCGCTGCCGCCCGGCCCGGCGACCGCCCAGTCGCCGAACGCCTCGCGCAGGTCGATCCGGCGCTCGACGGCCGCGTGGGAGTGGTCGGCGCAGACGATGACCGCGTGCGTGTCGAGCAGTTGGTCGATGCCGCCGACGGCGTCGGCGATGCGCTGGAGCTCGCGGTCGGCCGCGGCGATCGAGACCGGCTGGGCGTGGGGGCCGTTCTTGTGCGAGTAAGTGTCGTTGTCGGGCAGCGACAGCAGCAGGAAGTCGTACAGGTCGCGCGCGGCCAGCCACGCGCTGACGCAGCCGGAGTGCTGGTCGCGGATCCCCGGCATCCCGAGCTGGCTGCGGCACCCGGTCTGCCGGCTGGCGAACAGGTCGGCGTAGAACAGCTCGCGCGGGCCCATCACCGGCTTGCGGAACAGCGTGCCGGCCAGCCGCGTGAGGGCGGTCTCGCGGGAGATCGGGTGCTCGTGGCGGCCGCGGTAGACCAGGAACGTCGTGCCGGCGGTGCGGACGCCGAGGTCGTCGAGCGACTCGTAGACGGTCTCGATCTCCGGGTTGAGGTGCGACCCGTTGAGGTTGTACACCGTGTCGGTCAGCTGGCGGGCGATGCCGAGCTTGCGCGCCGCCCGGAACGACGACCCGTACTCGACGTAGCGGCGCTCGGCGCGCGACCACCAGTTCATCGCCGCGATGTGGTGGCGATCCTGCAGCACGCCGGTGGCGATCGACGTCGCGCACACGGGCGTGACCGACGGGAACGCGGCGCACAGCTCCGAGACGAACGTCCCGCGCTCGAGCACCGCGGCGATCACGGGCGCCTCGCCCTGCTCCACCGCTCGCTGGAGCATGGAGGGCTTGCAGCCGTCGATGACGGCCAGCAGGAGCTTCAACGGAGGATGCGCAGGCCCGCGTACTTCTGATCGGACCGGCGCCGGCCCGTGACCAGCAGGGCGATCAGGAAGCCCACGGCCAGCAGGCTCAACGGCGGGAACAGGATGGCCGCGCCGGCCACGACCAGGCCGGCGGCCTCGCCGTAGAACGGCAGCGCGGCCGCGGCCGCGGCGTCGTTGGCGCTCGCGAAGCGGGCGCGCACCCGGGCGAACAGCTGCCGCGAGACCGAGCTGGCGAGGTACGCGAAGGCGGCGCCGATGATCAGCCCGTACCACCACGTGCCGTGCCGATCGTCGATCGAGGCGGCGCACAGCAGCGCGCCGAGGCCGATGCCCAGGCCGCTCAGCGCGGCCTCGCCCCGGCTGGTCTCCAGCACGCGGCGCGCGAAGACCGAGGCGACCAGCGCCAGCGCGAGCGCCAGCAGCCACCACGGCGACTCCAGGAACGCGAACTGCGTGTGGTCGAAGTCGACGCCGAGGTCCTCGGTGGCCAGCGCCCCGGCCAGCAGGGCGGGCAGGAACGGGCGCAGGCCGGTCGCCGAGGCGAGGCCGAGCCCCTGGAGGATGTCGAGGAGGAGCTTCATCGGTACCGTGCCCCGGGACCATGACAGACCGCAGGTCCGAGGGTCCCGACGACGAAAGCAGAGGCGGCATGTCCTCGCCCCGCCGCCCCCAGCGCCCCGCCGCGCACGAGCTCGAGCGCTACGCCGGCCTGTTCGCGGCGCGCACGCGCGCGATGAAGTCGTCGGCCATGCGCGACCTGATGGCCATCACCGAGCGCCCGGAGGTCATCTCGCTGGCCGGCGGGCTGCCCGACACCTCGACGTTCCCGCCGGAGAGCTTCGCGTCGATCATGGCCAAGGTCGCCGTCGACTCGACCGCGGCCGCCCTGCAGTACGGGCCGACCGAGGGCCTTGGGATCACCAAGGACGCCATCCGCCACGTCATGGCGGCCGAGGGCACCGAGGTCGACCCCGAGGACATCCTGGTCACCACGGGCGGCCAGCAGGTCATCGACCTCGTCTGCAAGACGCTGATCGACCCGGGCGACGTCATCGTCGCCGAGGCCCCGACCTACCCGGGCGCGATCCCGGCGTTCTGCTCCTATCAGGCCGACGTCGTGCAGATCGAGATGGACGCCGACGGCATGCCGATCGACGTCCTCGAGGAGACGCTCGACCGGCTCGAGCGCGAGGGTCGCAGACCGAAGTTCATCTACACCATCCCGAACTTCCAGAACCCGGGCGGCGTGACGATGTCGCTGCCGCGGCGCAAGCGCCTGGTCGAAGTCGCCGCGGAGCGAGAGATCCTCGTGCTCGAGGACAACCCCTATGGGTTGCTCCGCTACGAGGGCGAGCCGCTGCCGACGCTGATGTCGCTGGCCGCCGGCGAGTACATCATCTACCTCGGGACCTTCTCCAAGATCCTCTCCGCGGGCCTCCGCCTCGGCTGGGCCGTGGCCCCCGCCCCGGTGCTCGCCAAGATGAACCTCGGCAAGCAGGGCGCCGACCTGTGCTCGTCGTCGTTGACCCAGCACTTCGTGGCGCAGTACTTCGCCGAGGGTCGCTGGGAGCCGTACCTGCAGTCGCTGCGGGGGCTCTACCGCGGACGGCGCGACACGCTGCTCGGCGCGCTGGCCGAGCATTTCCCGGCCGAGGCGACCTGGACCGAGCCCCAGGGCGGGCTCTTCGTGTGGGCGACGCTGCCCGACTACCTCGACACCACGGACCTGCTGGCGCGAGCGCTGCAGCGCAACGTGGCGTTCGTGCCGGGCCGCGGCGCGTACCTCGACGGCCGCGGCGGCTCGTCCATGCGCCTGAACTTCTCGGGCGTGGGCGACGCCGAGATCCGCGAGGGCATCCGCCGCATCGGCGAGGTCATCGGCGAGCAGGTCGAGCTGTTCGGCTCGCTGACGGGCGGCCGGCCCGCGGCGCCGGCGGCCCCGCCGGCGGCCGCGCCGGATCCGGACCTGGCCGACGTG
>JAOPZP010000595.1 GCA_025964055.1 Conexibacter sp. | reverse complement strand
TCGTCGCAGCCCGCCATGCCGCTTCTCGACCCATTCCGGATCCTCGGCCTTCGCTAGCTTTGCGCAAACCGACATGTGCTGCCCCCGTTACCGGCCACTCGCGCTTGACCCGCGTAGGCGGCCGTGCTCGGCCACCATATGACCGGGGAACTTCTCATCCTCGGGGTCACCCTGAGCTTGGACAACTTCCGGACCGCGATCGTCCTGGGGGCGCTTCGGCTTACGTGGCGCCACGCCGCGCAGGTTGCCCTGGTGTTCGGGTTCTGGGATATGGCGGCACCGCTCGTGGGCATCCTGGGAGGCGATTACTTCGCTCAGACGATCGGCTCCACCGCCGACTCTGTCGGGGCCGTCGTGCTCGGTGCGTACGGTCTTTACCTGCTCGTTGAGGCGTCGCGCACGCCGCCGCCGGAAGAGCTCGACCAACGGTGGGCCTTGTTCGGGCTTCCTTTGCCGTTGAGCGTCGACAACGTCGTCGCCGGCACGAGCCTGGGCCTGCTCGGGTTTTCCCCTTGGCTCGCGCCGCCACTGTTCGGCGCCATCACGGCCCTGATGACGTTCGTCGGGTTGGCGATCGGGCGCGCAGCGGCCCGCCTCATTCGCATCCGCTCTGATCTGCTGACTGGCGTGGCGCTCATCATCATGGCGATCCTGCTGGGGCTCGGGCTGGGCGAGTAGGAGATCCCCTGCGCGGCGGCGAGGTCGAGCAGCATCCGGCGCGTGACGCCGTCGAGCATCGGAGCCTCGAGGACGGTCACAGCTCCACCTCGAGCCCGTCGTACGCGACCTCGACGCCGGCGCGCAGCACCGCGTCACGCTCGGGCGAGCGCTCGAGCAGCACCGGGTTCGTGTTGTTGATGTGGACGAGGATCGCCCGGGGGCGCTCGAGCCGTGCCAGCGCCTCCAGCGTCCCTCCGGGGCCGGAGAGAGGCACGTGCCCCATCTGGCTCGCGGTGCGGCCGGAGATCCCGAGGCGCGCAAGCTCGTCATCGCGCCAGAACGTGCCGTCGACGAGCACGACGTCGCTCGCGGCGAAGCGCCGGAGCACGTGGTCGTCCAGGCGCGCAAGGCCCGGCACGTACGTCAGCACGCCGCCGGTGGAGCGATCGCGGAAGACCAGCCCGGTGGCCTCGACGTCGCTGTCGGTCCCGGCGAGGTACCGCGGCGCGTCGCCACCGGTCGCGAACGACTCGACCTCGAGCGAGGATCCGTCGATGGCGAGCGAGCTTTCGGGCTCGAGCGTCCGCCAATCGACGCCGCAGTAGCTCGCGAGGGTCGGCAGCACGGAATAGCCGTCGGTCAGCGCCCGGCGGACCTGGTCGCTCCCGTACACCCGGATCGCCGTCGAGGACTCACGCAGCAGCAGGAGGCCCGCGGTGTGGTCGATCTCCGCGTCCGTCAGCAGGACCCCGGCCACGGGCGTGGCGCGGACGCCGTCTGCGCCCCCGGCGGCGAGCCCCTCGAGCTGCTGGCGGAGGTCCGGCGAGGCGTTGGCGAGGAACCACGGACCGTCCGCCCCGCGGATCGCGAGCGACGACTGCGTTCGGGGACGTGCGGCGGTCCCTGTGCGGGCGGCCTCGCACGTCGGGCAGTGGCAGTTCCACTGCGGGAAGCCCCCGCCGGCGGCCGAGCCGAGAATCCGAGCGCGCACCTGGGCGATGATAGAAACAGGCGATAGCCTCCGGGCTCGCGCACATGTCGATCTCCGCTCCAGCTCGATGAACATCGAGGTGACCGCGGCCGAGCCGGCCGAGGTCGAGGCCGACGTCCTCGCCCTGGCCGCGGGCGGTCTGCTCGTGCGGGAGCTCGACCGGCTCTTCGAGGGACGGCTGGCCCGCGCGGCGGCCGACGCCGATCCCGTGGCGATGGTGCCCGTCACGCACGAGCTGCACGCGCGACGCGTGGCCGTGGTCGCACTCGACGAGAGCGAGCCGGACGACCTGCAGACCGCGGCGGCGCGCGCAGTCCGTGCGCAGCGCGGCGGCGGCGGCGGCGGCGGCACGATCGCGTGGGCGCTCGACGAGTCGCTGCCCCTGGCGCTGCCCCGCCAGGTGCGGGCGGTCGTCGAGGGCGCCGTCCTCGGCGGCTACGACGCCGGTCGCTGGAAGAGCGACGGACCGACACCGGGCGCCGACCGCTTCATCGTCTGCGGGGCGCAGGAGCGGGAGCACGGGGCAGTCGCGGCGCGCGCCGAGCTGTTCGCGCGGTGGACGAACGTCGCGCGCGAGCTCGTCGACGGCCCGCCGAACGTGGTCAATCCGGCCGGCCTCGCCGAGCGCGCCGCCGCGCTCCCCGGCGTCCGCGTCGAGGTCCTCGATCCGGTCGCCGCCCAGCTCCCGGCGCTCGCTGCCGTGGGCGGGTCGAGCGCGGCGCCCCCGCGGCTCATCGTGCTGCGCCACGAGCCCGAAGGCGCGCCCGAGCGGCCGCGCATCGCGCTCGTCGGCAAGGCCGTCACCTTCGACGCCGGCGGCTACTTCCTCAAGCCTCAGTCCGACATCGTGCGCCAGAAGGGCGACATGGCCGGCGGCGCGGCCGTGCTCGCAGCCCTCGGCGCCATCGCCGAGCTCGGGCTACCGCTCAACGTGATCGGCGTCCTCCCCGCCTGCGAGAACATGGTGGGGCCCGATGCGATCCGGCCGTCGGACGTGATCAGGACCGCCGCCGGCCTCACCGTCGAGGTGACGAACCCCGACGCCGAGGGCCGCCTGATCCTCGCCGACGCGCTCTGGTACGCGCGCCGCGAGGGCGCGACGCACGTGGTCGACCTCGCGACGCTGACCGGCGCGATGCGGGCCGGGATGGGCGACCTCTACGGCGGCGTCTTCGCCAACGACGAGAATTGGCTCGACGCGGTCGTCGACGCCGGCAACGCCGCCGGGGACCTGGCGTGGCCCTGGCCGCTGCACCGGCGCTACCGCCGGCTGCTCGAGTCGCGGGTCGCCGATCTGCGCAACACCTCCGGGCGGCCCTACGGGTACCCGATCACGGCGGCGACCTTCCTCGAGCGCTTCGCCGGCGAGGGACCGTGGGCGCACGTCGACATGCTCGGGCCCGCGCTCCTCGACGACGATCGCGGCGACGCGATCGGTCCGGGAGCGAGCGGGTACGGCGTCGGCATGCTCGTCGAGCTCGCCTCGCGCCTGGCCGCCACGCT
>JAOPZP010000507.1 GCA_025964055.1 Conexibacter sp. | reverse complement strand
GGCACGGGTCCGGGGCCGGTAGCGGAGCTCGGCGGCTCCGGCGAGGCCGAGGTCGCTCGCCTGGGTCGGGAAGCCCTGGGCCACGCGGGCGACGGCCGCCGCGCGATCGTCGCGCAGCGCGATGCCCCAGCGCGCGAGCTCGGCGTCCCAGGTGTCGAGCGCCTGCGGGCCGACGCGCCCGGCCCGGATCCGCGCGAGCAGGGCGTTGCGCTGTGCCAGCGCGCGGGAGTAGGCGGCGCGCGTGGCGGCCCGCGCCGGCCACATCGCGGTCACCAGCTGGTCGAGGTGCGCGCGGCGCAGCGACGGTGCGCCCTTGACCAGCTCGAGGCGGTCGGGGAGGAAGACGCTGACCAGCGGCCGGGCGGGGCTGTCGGTCAGCCGCTCGACCGGCGCGCCGTCGACCCGCAGCCGCTTGGGCTCGCCCGGCTGGAAGCCAACGCTGAGCTCGTGGGCACCGTCGCGGTCCGACACGTCGACTTCGACCCGTGCCGCCTGAGCGTCGAAGCGGACCACGTCGCGCTCGTTGGCCGTCCGGCACGAGCGGGCCGTGCAGCCGAAGTACAGCGCCTCGAGGAGGTTGGTCTTGCCGGCGCCGTTGGGCCCGTGCACGACCGTGAGCCCCGGACCCACGGCGACCTCCGCCGCGGCGTAGGTGCGGAAGTCGCGCAGGCGGAGGCGCTCGACGCGCATCGCGGGACCGGTTCCCTCAGACGTTCAGGCGGATCGGCATGATCAGGTAGAGGAAGCCGCTCTCGTCGGCGCCCTCGATCAGGCCGGGTCGCAAGGGGCTGATGAGCTTCAGCAGCAGGTCGTCGGACCCGACGCTGTCCAGGCCGTCGCGCAGGAACTCCGGGTTGAAGCCGATCTCGAACGGCTCGCCCGAGAACGGCACCGGCAGCGGCTCGGAGGCCTCGCCGACGTCCGGCGTCTGCGCCGACACCGTCAGCTCGCCCTCGGCGAACGCCATGCGCAGCGGCGCGTTCTTCTGCGCCATGAGGCTGATGCGCTTGACGACGTCGCCGAGCTCCTCGCCGCTGATGCGCAGCTGGTGCTCGTAGCCCTCGGGGATCAGCTGGCGGTAGTTGGGGAACTGGCCGTCGATCAGGCGCGAGGACAGCACCGCGCCGCCGACCTCGAAGACCACCTGGTTGGAGCGCACGCCGATGCGGATCGTCTCGGCGCCGGTGTTGCCGACGATCGAGCGCAGCTCGTCGAGGGCGCGCGCCGGGACGTTGGCCTCGAAGCCGCCTTCCAGCGGCACCTCGAGCGCCGTCTCCTTGACGCTCAGCCGGTAGGAGTCGGTGGCGACCATGCGCAGCTCGGCACCGGAGGCCGAGACGAGGATGCCGGTCAGGATCGGGCGCGTCTCGTCCCGCGACGCGGACTTCGAGACCTTCTCGATCGTCGCCACGAACGCCGGCGCCGGCACGTCGACGACCGTGTCGCCCCCGGGCTCCGGCAGCGGCGGGAAGTCCTCGGCGCGCAGCGTCCGCAGATGGAACTTCGCCGAGCCGGCGATGACTTCGACGTCCTGCTGCTCCGGCCGGAGCTCCAACTCGACGCGGTCGGCGCCCTTGGGCAGGCTGCGGGCCACGTCGAGGAGCAGCCGCGCCGGGAGGACGACCGTGCCCTCGCGAGCGACGTCGGCGGTCAGCGGGACCCGCAGCGCCATCTCCATGTCGGTGGCGCGCAGCTCGACTCCAGCGGAGGTCGCCGCGAGCTGCACGCCGGAGAGCGCCTGAACGGCGCTGCGCGTCGAGGCGACGCGCGAGACGGATTGGAGCTGAGCGAGCAGTTCAGCGCTGGACGTCGAAAGCTTCACGATGGAGACCTCAAGAGAGATTCAGGAGTCATAAGCCCTGTTGATGTGTGGACAGGCGCTGAGCTGACCGGACGTTGCGGGGTTTTCACGCACAAGAGCCGACCGAGTCTGTCAACAGCACCGGTCAAACCGCTGAGTCGCGGTCGGGATCGGTCAGCCGCGCGGTGATGGTCGCCACCGCGTCGTAGGCATCGGGATCGGTCCCGATGCGGCTTGCCGCACGTTTGCAGGCGTGCAGGACGGTGGAGTGGTCGCGACCGCCGAAGCTGCGGCCGATGGCCGGCAGCGTCTCGTGCGTGTGCTCGCGCGAGAGGTACATGGCGACCTGCCGCGGCCAGGCGACGCGGGCCGTGCGGCTGGGCGAGACGAGCTCCTCGCGCGTGAGCCCGAAGACGTCGGCGACGACCTCCTGGATGAGCTCGACGGTGGGAGGGCCGGCGGCGGCGTTGCGGGCCGCCCGGCCGTAGAGCTGGGTGAGGACCTCGTCGGCCAGCGCGCGGTCGATCACGGCATCGGTCAGCGAGGCGTAGGCGACGACGCGGATCAGCGCCGCCTCCAGGCCGCGGACGTTGTCGGTGACGCGGTCGGCGATCAGCTCGAGCACGCCGTCGTCGGCCAGCGCGACGCCGTCGTGGTGGGCGCGCTTGCGCAGGACGGTCAGCCGCGTGCGCGGATCCGGCGACTGGATGTCGACCAGCAGGCCGGACTCGAAGCGCTGGCGCAGGCGGTCCTGCAGCGCGGCCATGTCGCGCGGCGGGCGGTCCGAGGTGAGCACCAGCTGGCTGCCGGTCTCGTGCAGCGCGTTGAAGGTGTGGAAGAACTCCTCCTCGGTCTTGACCTTGCTCTCGAGGAACTGCACGTCGTCGATGAGCAGCACGTCGTTGCGCCGGTAGCGCTGCTTGAAGGCGTCGACGTCGCGGGACTGCAGCGCGGCGAGGAACTCGTTCGTGAAGCGCTCGGTGGTGGTGTAGCGGACGGTCAGGCCGCCGCCGTACGCGCGCACGTAGTTGCCGATGGAGTGCAGGAGGTGGGTCTTGCCGACGCCGGGAGGCCCCACGATGAAGAGCGGGTTGTAGGCCTGCCCCGGGAGCTCGGCGACCGAGAGGGCCGCGGCGTGGGCGAAGCGGTTGGCGTCGCCGATGACGAACTGCTCGAAGGTGAACTTCGGGTTCAGCCGTGAGACCTCGTCGCCGAACAGGTCGGGGCGGGGGTCGGCGGGGCGGGGAGCGCCCGCCGGCGCGCGGCCGGTTGAGCTCCCGCGGTGGCCGGCCGTTCCGCTCGCCTTGGCCGAGCGCGCGTCGTCCTCGCCGCGCACCTCGACCTGGAGCGGCTGGTCGCCGAACGCGTCGCGCGCCGCCGCCGCGAGCACGGTCGAGAAGCGCTCCTGGATCCAGGAGCGCACCTCGGCCGGCGCGAGGAGGATGGCGCGGTCGCCGTCGATCCCGCCCCAGCGCAGCGGCTCGAGCCAGATGTCGTAGGTGGCGTCCGGGACCCTGCGTCGAAGCTCCGCCTGCAGGCGGGTCCAGATGTGGGCAGGGTCCGGCGTCACGGCAGGGCGGTGCAGCTCCTCGGGAGCAGGGGTGCGACAGATGGGGGAGGATGCCGGGCGCCGGGTCTGTCAAAGAGCCGCCGTGGCGCCGGCGCGGGAGAAACGTAGCAGGTGGCCTGCGGCCATCGGGGCGCCTCCGCAGACCCGTTCGCAGGACGCCGCAAATGCCGCGGAAAACGCGATCCGGAGCGGTCCGATCCGCTGTTGGCGGGTGTTAGCAGCTGTGGAGGACGGCGTGGAAAGCCGCGGGGAAGCCCGGGCCGCTAGACTGGCCCGCCGGTCTCTTGCGCGTCAGCCTGCCTGGCGCCGACCCCGACGGAGCACGAACTTCTCATGAAGCGCACCTACCAGCCCAAGCGTCGTAAGCGCGCCCGCGCGCACGGCTTCCGCAACCGCATGGCGACCCGCGCCGGTCGTCTCACGCTCAAGCGTCGCCGCGACAAGGGCCGCAAGCGGCTGACCGTCTGAATGTCGACGCGCCCTCGCGCGTGAGCGGCAGCCCAAAGCGGCCCAAGAAGGGCCGTCTGTCGCGCAGCGCCGAGTTCGAGCGCGTCTACCGCCAGGGCCGTTCCATCGGGAACCGGCACCTGGTCCTCTATGTGTTCCCGCGTGGGAACGTCGCGTCGGCCGCGCCCCAGGAGCTCTCCGCCGGCCCCCGCATGGGGCTGTCGGTGTCGCGCAAGGTGGGCGGCGCCGTCGACCGCAACCGCGTCAAGCGGCTGCTGCGCGAGGCGTTCGTCACCGAGGCCGAGCGGCTGCCCTCCGACACCGACGTCGTCGTCGTCGCGCGTCCCGAGGCGAAGGAGCTCGCCGAGCGCGAGGGCCTCGAGGGCGTGCGCGCCGCCTTGGGCGAGCTCATCGGCCGCTCGGTCGGCGAGCGTCCCGGAACGCCGTCGTGAGCGGCTGGGCGCGCCGCATCGCGATCGCGCCGATCGTCGCCTACCAGCGCCTGGTGTCGCCCCTGCTCCCGCGACGCTGCAAGTACGAGCCGACCTGCTCGGCCTACGCCGCGCAGGCGATCGGGCGGTTCGGCATACTCCGGGGCCTGATCCTCGCCGGCTGGCGGCTGCTCCGCTGCAACCCCTGGAGCCATGGCGGCTACGACCCCGTCGAAGCCCAGCGGCTCTTCCGTCCGTCGTCCTCCCACGTCCGGCCTCCGCAGGCCTGAGCCATGGTCCCCATCACCGCGAACATCCTGCAGCCGCTCGTCGATGTCTTCGAGACGGTCCTCAAGTTCTTCCACGACAGCTTCGGCGCGAGCTGGGGCCTGTCGATCATCCTGCTGACGATCGTCGTGCGTGCCGCGCTGCTGCCGCTGGCGGTGAAGCAGTTCCGCTCGATGCAGGCGCTGCAGCGCATCGCGCCGCACCTGAAGGTCCTGCAGGAGAAGTACAAGGACGACAAGCAGCGTCTCCAGCAGGAGACGATGAAGTTCTACCAGGAGCACAAGGTCAACCCGTTTGCCTCGTGCCTGCCCCTGGTGGCGCAGCTGCCGGTCTTCCTGTCGCTCTTCTAC
>JAOPZP010000505.1 GCA_025964055.1 Conexibacter sp. | reverse complement strand
GAGCGCCGCGCCGGCGGCCGCCATGTCGGCGCGCGCCAGGGGCGTGGGGGTGGCCTGCGCGTGGACGTTCCCCATCCACGTCCCGTCGCCGAGGCGCACGGCGTGCAGGTGGCGGCGCTCGGGCCGGAAGCGCAGGCGGCGCGTCGCGTGCGCGGTGATGCCGGCGCCGCGTACGAGGATCGCGTTGGAGCCGCCGCCGTTGGATTTGATGAGGTCGGGGCGTCGCTCGGCGATCCACCGCCGGACGGGCAGCAGCGCGTTGCGCGAGGTCAGCACGGTGCGCTGCTCGGCGCCCGCGGCGCGCGCCAGCGGCTCGGGCCACCACGGCGGGACCTCCTGCAGGAGCGCGACGTCCCACGGCCAGCTCGTGATCATGTCCGTGAACTCGTCCAAGAGCGGGTGGTTGATCTCGGGGACGGCCCGGCCGTGGAAGAGGTTCCAGGTGAGGACGTGCATCGCCGCCTATGATGCCCCGCTCGCCATGCGACATCTCCTGACCGGCCTGGAACTCACCGCGGACGACCTGCACGCGATCCTCGATCGCGCCGCGGCGCTCAAGCTGGCGCCGCGCGCCTCCGACGCGCTCGACGGCCGCTCGGTCGCGCTCGTCTTCCAGAAGCCGAGCACCCGGACGCGCGTGAGCTTCGAGGCGGGGATCGTCGAGATGGGCGGCCATCCGATGGTCCTGCGCCCGGGCGACACGCAGCTGGGGCGCGGCGAGTCGCTGCGCGACACGGCGCGCGTGCTGGCCCGCCACGTCGCCGCGGTCGGCGTCCGCACGCACGCCGACGCCGAGCTCGAGGGCCTGGCGGCCGAGGACCAGCTGCCCGTCTTCAACATGCTCACCCAGGGCCATCACCCGTGCCAGGTGCTCGCCGACCTGCTGACGCTGCGCGAGGCGTTCGGCAGCCTCGAGGGCCTGAAGCTGGCCTACGTCGGCGACGGCAACAACATGACGCGCTCGCTGGTCGGGATGGGTGCGACCGCCGGCCTGGAGGTCGTCGTCAGCACGCCGCCGGAGCTCGCGCTGGCCGGCGTGCCGTCGATCACCGATCCGCGCGAGGCCGTCGCCGGGGCCAACGCGATCTACACCGACGTGTGGGTGTCGATGGGCGACGAGGACACCGCCGACGCACGTCGCGCGGTGCTCGCTCCCTACCGGATCGACGACGCGCTGCTCGACGCCGCGGCGCCGGGCGCGATCGCGCTGCACTGCCTCCCCGCGCACCCGGGCGAGGAGATCACCGAGTCCGTGCTCTACGGGCACCGCCAGCACATCTGGGACCAGGCGGAGAACCGTCGTCACGCCCAGAAGGCGATGCTCGAGTGGCTGCTGGCCGGCTGAGCGGGGACAGTCCCCACCCATTCGGCCAGCCGGGGACAGTCCCCATCCGTCATTTGACGGGGGACAGTCCCCATCCGTTCGGCTAGCTGGGGACAGTCCCCGTCCGTTCGCGTGGGGCTACCAAGGCCCGGCGGGCCGGCGCCGGTGGGTCAGGTGGCCGGCGCCGGCCCGCAGGAGGTGCTGGACCTGGTGTGGGTGCTGCAGGAGGCTCCAACGTGCGCCGGCAATGGAACTTGCGGTCGCGCTCAGCGGATAGTGTCGCCGCGAGGACCGTCCGAGCGCGAAGGGGACCACATGCCGCAGCCCAAGAAGCCAGGAACGCCGGCCGCGACGCGCACGCGCGCGGCGGCGGCGGCGCCGAAGCGCAAGCCGGCGACGGCCCGGCCCAAGCCCTCGGCGCCCAAGCCCACCGCGGTCCCGACCACCTCCGGCGAGGTCGTCGCCAACCTCGCCGCGCTGCGCGAGCGGCTGGTCAGCTCGCTCACGATCACCACCGACCGGCTGCAGGACGCCGTCGACGACGCGGTGCGCCGCGGGCGCATGACCCGCAAGGACGCCGAGGACCTGCTGGCGACGCTCGTCAGCGCGGGGCGTGCGCAGTCCGAGGCGCTGCTGGCCGACGTCGAGCAGCTGCTGGGCCGCGGCACCGGCGTGCGGGCGCGGGCCGTCGACTCCGGCGACGCGGTCCTGCGCAAGGTCGACCGGGCCCGCCGCCGCGTGGGCGCCGGGACGTTCCCGATCCTCGGCTACGACGACCTCACCGCCGCGCAGATCACCAAGCGGCTGGGCGACCTGACGCCGGCGGAGCTGCGCAAGGTGCGCGACCACGAGCGCCGCGGCGAGGGGCGGAAGTCGGTCCTCGCCGCCATCGAGCGCAAGCTGGCTTAGGCCACGCGCAGCGCGGCGAGCAGCTCCTCGTCGCCCAGCGTGCCGGCGCGGCCGAGCGCGCGGAGGTAGTCGGCGCGACGCAGCAGCGGATCGGCGTTGGCCAGCCACGGCGCCGACGGCCAGGTCAGCCCGGTCGCGGCCGCCAGCCGGCGCGCGTAGCGCTCGCGCAGCGCGGGGTGGGGGCCGAGGTCGAGCAGGTCGAGGTCGTGCAGGAGCGTGGCCGCGAGGTGGCGCGCGCGCAGAGCCGACATCGCCGCGCGGTGCGCGGCGAGGGCGCCGCCGGGATCGTCGAGCCCCGCGGTGGCCCGCGCTTCGAACGCGAAGGCGATGGCCTCGGCGCCGACGCGATCGAGCAGGTGGCGGTCCTCGAACGGGGCGCCCGGATCGCGCGCGGTCAGGTGCAGCGCGTGGCCGGCCTCGTGGAAGAGCGCCTCCAGGTCGGCGACGCCGCCGCGCGGCGCGACGACCAGGTGGACGTCGCCCGGCACGACGATCGCCGCGCAGAACGCGCGCGGTGACTTGCCGGGGCGCACCGCGGCGTCCACCGCGAAGCGCTCGGGCAGGCCGACGTCGGCCAGGGCACGGCGCAGGTGCGCGACGGGGTCGGCCGGCAGCAGCGGGTCGGCCCAGACGGCGCGGTGCACGCGGGGGAGGTCGAACCGCGCCGTCGCGTCCGCGGGCAGCTCCGGCGGTGCCGTGGCGCGCAGCAGCGCCACGGCCTCGGCCGCCAGCGCGCCGAGGTCGAGCCCGTGCAGCGCCGAGAACATCGCGCGCGGCGACGGCCAGCCGAGCGCGCGCGCCTCGGCGCGCACGCGCTCCAGCCCCTCGACGGCCGGCGCGCTGAGGCGCCGCGTGACGACGTCCAGCCGCTGCTCCTCCAGCGCGATGCGCACGCCGAGGTCCTCGGCGGACGCGAGCTGCGTGGTCAGGTCGGCCAGGCCCTCGTCGGCCTCGGCGCGCGCGCGGCCGGCGTCGAGGTGCGCGGCGCCCGCGCCCAGTCGCGCCTCGATGGCGAAGCGCAGCAG
>JAOPZP010000502.1 GCA_025964055.1 Conexibacter sp. | reverse complement strand
GTCGAGCGCCTCGCCCTTGGGAGCGATCCGGTTGACCACGCCGAACTCGTGGAAGCGCTCGGCCGGCAGCGGGTCGCCGGTGAGCGCCAGCTCCATGACCACGTGGTAGGGCATGCGCTTGGGCAGGTGCAGCAGCGCGCCGCCGGCGGCGACCAGCGAGCGCTTGGCCTCCGGGATGCCCATCTTCGCGCCCTCGGCGGCGACGATCAGGTCGCAGCCGAGCGCGACCTCGAAGCCGCCGGCGACGGCGAAGCCCTCGATCGCGGCGATCAGCGGCTTGCGCGCGCCGCGCTGGGCGATGCCGGCGAAGCCGCGGTCGCCGAACCACGGCGACTCGCCCTTGACGAACGCGCCGAGGTCCATCCCCGCGCAGAAGAACCCACCCGCGCCGGTGAGGATGCCGACGGCCAGGTCGTCGTCGGCGTCCAGCGCGTCGAGCGCGCCGGCGATCCCCTCGGCCACGGCGGCGTTGACCGCGTTGCGGACCTCGGGCCGGTTGATGGTGATGACCAGGACGCCGTCACGGCGCTCGGTCAGGACGGCGGGCTGCTCCTCGGACATGGGCGGCAATCTATCCGCGCCCGCGCGGGTTCGCGCCGCTGCTCATCCCGCCTCGTTGGCGAACGCCACATACGCGCGGCAGGGCTCGCCGCGCAGCGCCGGACACGGCGGCAGCGGGGTCGGCGCGGCGATCCCGGGCACGACCGGCAGGACGAGGCGCGAGGGCGTGCCCTTGGCGTACGCCAACGTGACCGTCGCGGTCCCCCCGGCCGGCACCGTGTCGCCGAAGCCCCAGACCGGCTGGTCGCCGCCGGGCGCGGTGACCGTGATGCGGATGCGCGACCCGGCGCGGTAGACGTGCCCCTGGTAGTAGAGCGGGACGCTGACCTCGCTGAACCGGCCGGCGGGCAGCGGCGCCGCGTCGGCGCGCCTCAGGCTGGGCACCGGCGCCAGCAGCGTGCTCTTGCGCGGGTCGAGCTTGCGCCGGTCGGCGCGCAGCCAGCCGCCCTGGACGAAGGTCTCCTGCCCGTCGGGCCGGACCTCGGAGACCGTGACCTGCAGGTCGACGCTCGGCTTGCTCGCCTTGACCCATGCCTGGAGCTGGCCGGCGCCGACGACCGCGGTCGTCTCGGTGAGCGGGTCCGTCATGTAGGACAGCGCGCTGCCCGCCGGCGGCTGCAGCCAGCGGTAGGTCGGCGTCGCGGTCCAGAGGCCGCCGGCGCCCGCGGCGGTGTCGCCGGTGAAGCTGGTCGCGGGTCGCGCGGCCTTGTTCCACAGGAACTTGTCGGCCCCGCCGGCGCCTGCGGGCAGCGCGGCGCTCAGCGTCCCGCCGGCGCCGAGGTACCACGACTGCGCCCGGGTCCCCGGCAGCGGGAAGCGCGCGAAGGACTGCTCGAAGCCGGGCACCGGCGCACCCGCGGTCGCCGCCCCCGCACCGTTGTCGAACAGGACGCGCACGGCCGGCAGCGCCTCGAAGGCGGCCTTGGCGTCGGCGTAGCTCGGCCGACCCTGGATCGGGTCGTCGGGCAGCTGCACGCCGGGGACGCCCATCGCGGAGGCGAAGACCACGGGCGCCGCCGCCTTCAGCGCGGGCGGCAGATTCGGCGCGCGCCGCGCGACGTAGAGCTCGAGGAAGTCGTACCAGCGCGTGAACGTCGCCGGATCGAGCGAGTCGATGTGCGTGCCGTTGGTGAAGGTGAACCACTTGCGGCTGGTCCCGGTGAAGCGCGACGCCAGCGTCGCGCAGTGCCCGCCGGTCTGCTCGTCGGTCCACTGGCAGGCCAGGTAGGTCGGGACCTTGATCTTGTGGACGAACGTGACGGGCGCCAGCGGGTCGGCGACCTTCGGCACGTAGTACCGGTTGTCGTGGGTCTTCTTGAGGAGGTCCACCGCCTCGGGGTGCAGCGCCTGGTTGGCCTTGCACGTCGTGTCGCCGCCCTCGATGCTCTTCAGCGCCCAGGCCTGGCCGCCGTGCGTCGAGGCCGGCAGCGCGTCGTGCACGCGGTCCTTGGCCCACGAGAGCGCGAAGCCCGTGTTCAGGATGCCGCCCGGGTAGAGCGTCGTCGCGGTGTTGTCGATGACGCTGAGCGGCGTGATCGCCGAGAGGCTCGGCGGCGCCGTCGCGGCGGTGAAGAGCTGGCTGATCCCGCCGTAGGAGATCCCCATCATCCCGACCTTGTGGTGCAGCGCCCACGGCTGGCGGGCGACCGTCTCGATGACGTCGTAGCCGTCGAGGCCCTGGAGCGGCTCGAAGTAGTCGAAGGCGCCGCCGGAGCAGCCGGTGCCACGCATGTTGACGTCGACGACCGTGTAGCCGAGGAGGTTGGCGATCTGCGCGATCGAGCTCTCGCCGCCGGCCGGGTTGGCGTAGCCGTAGCCGGAGTACTCGACCAGCGTCGGGAACGGGCCCTTGCCGGCGACGCCGATCGGCAGGTGGACGTCGATGGCCAACTGGGTGCCGTCGCGCGTGGTGACGTAGCCGTAGCCGCCGGCCGGGAGCTTCTGGTTGTAGATCTTGGTGCTGGGCGGCGCCGAGCGCTGCGAGAGCACGGTGAACGAGCGGCTCGGGGTGCCGGCGCGCGGCCGGACGCGGTAGCCGCTCGCAGGGCTCACGTCGCGGAAGACCGCGCCGCCGAGCGAGCCGGCGCGCTGGGACGCCGCCCGCTTGCCGTGGCGGTCGACGAGCGTCAGCTGCGCACCCGGGGCCGCGCCCGTGACCTGCACCTGCTCGACGCTCCCGCGCACGGTCAGGCCCTTGGCCTGCGCGCCGGCCGCGAGGGCTCCCAGCACAACGGCCGCGGCGAGGACCCACGCCGCGAGCAGGTTGACGCGACGTGACCCCACGACGGACGGCTTCATGGGCGGCACCCTCTCACGTCGCCGGGCCGTTGCGGGGAAGTTCTGGCACGCGGGCGTTCCGCTTGCGCACCGGGCCCGCCGCTCAGGCGACGAAGAGCGTGAGGTCCGGCTCGCGCTCGCCGCGCCGCACCGCGCGGTCGCCCTCGACGCAGCGCAGCCCCCGGGACTCGGACAGCACCCGCGCCTGCGGCTTGATCTGCTGAGCGGCCAGCACGCCCTGGCACCCGGCCATGGCGGGGTCCTCGCGCAGGCGCTCGAGGTAGCGCGTGAGCTGCTCGACGGCGTCGATCGTCGCCACGCGCTTGATCTCGACGGCGATCCAGCCGTCCGCCTCGTCGCGGCACATGAGGTCGACCGGGCCGATGTCGGTCGGCCACTCCCGGCGCACGAGCCGGAAGCCGTCGCCACACCAGTGCGGCTGCTCGGCCAGCAGCTCCTGCAGGTGGGCCTCGACGCCATCCTTCTCCAGCGCCGCAGCCTCGCCCATGTCGTGCGTGACGTCGGAGACGACGTCCACGATCCGGATGTCCAGCCGGTCCTCCGTGGCTCCCGCACGCTTGCGCACGACCATCCGCTCCAGCGGGTCGCCCTCGGTCTCGATGACCGTGGGCGGGGTCATCCAGTTCTGCGGCTTGACCGATGACCCACCGTCGTGCCAGATCGAGACGCCGCCGTCGGCCTTGATCATCAACAGGCGGACGGCTTCGGGCAGGTGGGTCGTGAGGCGGCCGGTGTAGTCGACGGCGCAGCGGGCAACGATGAGACGCACGCGACGAGGTTACGTCGCAGCCCAGACGAGCACTGAGCCGCGCGCCCCCACAACTCGGGGGCGCTCTGACTCGACGTTCGGAGCCTTACCGGGCGCCCGCCGCCGCAGCCTCGGGGAGTCCCAAGGCGTGCTGGCTATCGACCTCGAAGTACGCGTTCTCGGTTACGCCGGCGGTGGCGGGATCGAGGTAGGCGCGGAGCGCGTCCATCGAACCCGTCTCCCACACGCAGAACGCCGCCGAGCCGTCGGTGGCCGGAAGGAACTGTCGCACCTGGGTGCCGGGCGGCCCACCTCCCCCGACCTCCGCGGCATCCATCGAGGCGAACTTCTGCGGATCGGTGATCCGATGCTGCACGACCACATGCATGGCCATCACCTCCATTGAGGGTGATCCACGACGATACGCCGATTCGCCGCCCGCTGTTCGATACTCGTCTCCGAGGGAGGCTCCTGATGCACGTATCGCTACGAGAAGTCCGCGACGACGACCTGGTCGTCTTCTACGCCTACTCCAACGACCCCGAGGCGGTTCGCATGGCGGCGTTCACGAGGTCGTCGGTCACGCCGGCGTGTTCGGGCCGCCCGAGGAGCGCGAGGTCACGTACTGGATCGGACGGGAGCACTGGGGCCGTGGAGCAGCCACCGCAGCGCTGCGAGAGCTGCTGAGCATCGTGCCTGAGGGTCGGCTGCGTGCGCGCGCAGCCGCGGACAACGGCGGCTCCATCCGGGTGCTGGAGAAATGCGGGTTCGTCGCGACCGGCACCGACCGGGGCTTTGCGAACGCGAGGGGCGAGGAGCTCGACGAGCTGGTGCTCACCCTGATCCACTGACCGATGTCGATCAGGCGCAGCGCTCCTGCTACTTTGATGTACATGACCACCGTGGGAGTCGCGGAGCTGCGCCAGAATCTCAGCCGGTACCTGCGGCTGGTCGAACGTGGTGAGCGTCTGGTGGTGACCGAGCGCAACCGACCCGTCGCCGAGCTCGGCCCGCCGCCGACGACGGGCGAGACGCTCGATCGCCTCATCGCCGAAGGCCGCGTCTCGCGGCCGACCCGCCGCGGCCTTCCTGCGCCGTTGCAGCTCGACGGCGACGCGACGGCCCTGAGCCATGCGCTGAACGAGATTCGCGGAGACCACTGAGCCGGTGGCGCTCTTCTACGCCGACGCGTCGGCGTTGGTGAAGCTCGTCCGCCAGGAGCCGCAGACCGCACCGCTGCGCACGTTCCTCAGCGGCGCCGACGTCATCTCCAGCGAGCTCGTGCTGACCGAGGTGCCGCGCGCCGTCCAACGTGCCGCGTTCGACGATCCGCGGCTGCCGCTCGACGCCCTCATCGCGCAGGCCGACGACGTCCTCCAGACGCTCGCGTTGCTCCCGATCGACCGGGCGCTCCTGCTGGCCGCCGGCGCCCTCGCCGAACCGACGCTCCGCGCGCTCGACGCGATCCACATCGCCTCGGCCGTCGCCGTGCTCCCGATCGATGGCTTCGTCACGTACGACGATCGCCAGGGAGCTGCTGCGAGGCTTGCGGGCCTACGGACCGTCGCGCCCGGCTGACGCCGAGGATGGCTCGCGGCCCCTGCACCCCGGGAGGGATGCAGAGGCCGGCAAGCGACGGCTTCGTGCCCGAAGGACGGCGGCTTCCGTTCCAGGGCTTCCGTGCCTGCCTTCCAAGACCAGCATCGACCGCTCGCGCAGGGACCTGAGGGGTCATGTCTGCGAACGGACTTATGGAGTGTTCCTTACCCGGCGAGCCGGGTCCCGGCGGTGCGCATCGCGGCCTCGCGGCGGCGCTCGCCGACCGCGAAGCAGGCCTCGGGCTCCTCGGCCCGGGTGAGCCAGGACTCCAGGCGCTCGGCCAGCGCCGGCCCGTGCTTGAAGGCGTGGCCGGACCCGCCGCCGACGAGCCACACGCGGTCGCCGTGCGCCGGATGCGGCGCGACGACGAAGCGCTCGTCGGCCGTCATCTCGTACTGGCAGACGCGGTTGCCGACCAGCGGCGCGCCGGCCAGCGCCGGGAAGCGATGCGCGAGGTAGCTGCGCGCCGCCTCCAGCCGTTCCGGGGTCGCCTGGCGGTCGACGGCCGTCGGGTCGACCACGGGCCCCTCGTCGTCGGGGCCGACCTTGATGCCGCGCCCGTCGAGGTCGCCCAGGCCATAGGCCGCGCCGTCGAAGTCGACCCAGCCCGGCACCCCCGGCGTCGCCCAGGACCCGTCGCCGCCGAAGTAGAAGACCTCGGCGCGGGTGATCCGCAGATCCAGCACGTCGCCGAACAGCTCGGCCATCCACGCGCCACAGGCCCAGATGACGTGGTCGGCCTCGAGCACGCGCCCGTCGTCGAGCACGACGCGCTCGCCGTCGGGCCGCGCCACCGCGGTGATCCGCTCCGCCCCGGCCGTGACGGCGCGGTCGGCCAGCGCCCGCACGCCGTCGCGCGCCCACAGGATCCCGGCCTCGGGCTCGTACAGCGTGAACGCCAGGTCGTCGACGTTGACCGACGGGAAGAGCTCCGCCGGGTCCACGCGCTCCACCGGGATGCCGAGCGCCTTCAGCGTGCGCTCGCTCGCCGCCTCCCACCCGTCGGCCTCGTGGGCGAACCACGCGATCCCCGACGGCACGAACAGCCGCGGGTCCAGCTCGATCCACAGCTCCCGCGCCCGCCGCGCCATCTGCGCGTGCAGGGCATCGGGGCCGTGTGAGGAGCGGATGAGCCGCGACTCGTCGCCGCTGCCGGAGCGCACGTGGCCGGGCGCCAGGCGCTCGACGTGCGTGACGTCCCAGCCCGAGCGGGCCAGGCGATCGGCGATGGAGGAGCCGAGAACCCCGGCTCCCACGACAACGGCAGACGACGACATGGCGGGGAAGCTACCGCGCTTCCCCGCCCGCCCGTACCCCTGCCCGAAGTGCTACCTGACCTTGAAGGTGAGGTACTTGGAGGCGGTCTTCTTGTAGGGCGCCTGGCCCAGGTAGACGAGCCGCACGCGCCACTGGCCCTTGAGCTTCAGCTTGGCCTTGAAGGTGAAGGCCTTGTTGGCGGGCTTGAGGCCGCCGACCAGCTTGCGCCACTGCTTCTTCTTGTTGCGGAACTGCCACTCGACGGCGACCTTGCCGCCCAGCGAGGGCAGCGGGCCCGCGGCCTTGATGGCGCCGCGCGAGAGCGAGCCCGCGACCGAGCAGACGCGCTTCTTGCACTTGATCTTCTTGGTCTTCAGCTTGAAGGCCGGGGTGAGCGTCGCGGCCAGCGAGGCGACCTTGACGACCGACACCGTCTGCTTGGTGGTGTTGCCGTTCTTGTCGAGCGCCGTCACCTCGACGGTGTGCGCACCCATGGCCAGCTTGCCGGAGCCCTGCCACGGAGCGAGGCCGACCGGCGCGTCGTTGACGAGGCCGTCGGTGTAGTTGCGGATCTCCTGGCCGCCGTCGAACGAGAAGGTGATGCGGGCGATGCCCACGCCGCCGTCGCTCGCGGCCGCCGAGAGGTCCAGCTTG
This sequence comes from Conexibacter sp., assembly GCA_025964055.1. GTDB lineage: Bacteria > Actinomycetota > Thermoleophilia > Solirubrobacterales > Solirubrobacteraceae > Baekduia. The sequence goes on along the minus strand of JAOPZP010000502.1, from coordinate 8,093 downwards.
TCGACGAACTGCTGGCCGGGGGTCGGCTTGACGATCCGGACGCTCGGGGCGTCGAAGTCGCCGCACGGCCCTGCCGCGCCGCCGCCGGCCTGGGCGACCGCCTTGAAGGCGTTCAGCGCCGGCTTGCCGGTGCCGTCGGTGCGCAGCAGCCCGTAGTGGTTGAGCTCGTCGACCGACTCGCCGGTCGTGTCGCGCAGGGTGAACCAGTCGGCCTGCGTGACGTACGGGTCGTTGGCCAGGCAGCTGTAGGCCTTGGCCAGGAACGCCGCCTGGTTGCCCTCGCTGACGCCCGACGGCTTCTGGCCGGTCCACATGCCGCGGATGCAGGACGCCGGGCCGCCGTTGGTCGAGGACCAGCCGAGCTCGCTCATCCAGATCGGCTTGCCGCCGTCGCCGTGGGCGTCCATGGTCTCGTGCACGGTGCGGTAGCCGAGGAACGTGAAGCGCGCCAGGCGCCCGTCCTCGCGGTAGAACTCGTCGGGGCCGCGATCGAGGCAGGACGTGTCGGTGTGGACCGCCACGACGTCGAAGGAGCCGGCCGCGCCGGCGGTGTAGAGGTTCTCCAGCCAGGCGTAGTCGTTGCCCGTCGTCGGGCCGGCCACGACGGTGGCGGCCGGGTCGCCGGCCTTGATGGCCGTGTAGGCCGCCCTGAGCATGGCGGTGTACTTAGTCGCGTCCGGTCCCGGGTGCCAGAAGACGTTCTCGTCGGGCTCGTTCCACACCTCGTAGCCGGCCACCGGGCCGACGGCCTTGTTGTGGGCCGCGAAGCGCTTGAGGAAGTCGGCGAAGTCGTTGACGTCGGTCGGCGGGACGTTGACGTCGGCGGAGCCGTTGGCCCACGCCGGGGCCTCGGTGACGACGAACAGCGGCTTGACGCCGGCGGCGTTGAGCAGCCGGATGGCGTCGTCGTAGACCTTGATCGTGTTGGCGAGGTTGACCTCGTTGGAGGGGTACTCGCCGCGCGCGTGGGGCTCGAAGTCCTTCCACAGCGCGAAGATGCGGACCTGCTTGGCGCCCGTGGCGATGGCCTCGGTGACGCGGTCGGGGGTCGGGGCGCCGGCGATGTTGACGCCGGGCGAGGCCGCCTGGGCGCCGGCGGGCGCGAGCAGCGCGGCCACGGCGAGGGCGAGGACGAGGGGAAGGGTCTTGAGGAGTCTCATGGCATGGGTCGACGCGGGGGTCGATCCAGGACATCGGAAATCGGACCGCCGGTCTTGACCCGCTCTTGTAGCAGTGCGGACACCTTTGGACGCGGTAGCGTGGCCGCCCATGTCTGCCCCCGGTCAGCTGATCTCCCGCAATCCCGCCGACCTCCAGGACCAGGTCTTCGCCACGCCGGCGGCCGACGCCGCGACCTTCGTGGCCGCCTGCCGGGACGCCCGCGCGGCGCAGCCGGCGTGGGCCGCGACCCCCGCTCCGCGGCGCGGCCGGGCCATCCAGCAGATCGGCCGCATCGTCGAGGCCAACAAGGAGTCGCTGGCCCGGTTGGTCACCCGCGAGATCGGCAAGCCCTACCCCGAGGCACTGGGCGAGGTGCAGGAGATCGTCGACACCTGCGACTTCTTCCTCGGCGAGGGCCGGCGCCTCTACGGCCAGACGGTGCCGAGCGAGATGCCCGACAAGCAGCTGTTCACGTTCCGCGTGCCGGTGGGCGTCGCGGCGATCGTCACGGCCGGCAACTTCCCGGTCGCGGTGCCGTCCTGGTACCTCGTCCCCGCGCTGCTGTGCGGCAACGCCGTCGTCTGGAAGCCCGCCGACTACACGCCCGCGCTCGGGCAGGCGCTCGGCGACCTCTTCCAGGCCGGCGGGCTGCCCGACGGCGTGCTGAGCGTCGTCCAGGCCGACGGCCCGACGACCTTCGCGGGGATCGAGCAGGCGCTCGAGGAGGGGCTGATCGACAAGGTCGGCTTCACCGGCTCCAGCGCCGTCGGCCGCGAGATCGGCGCGCTCTGCGGCCGCCACCTGCAGAGCCCGTGCCTGGAGCTCGGCGGCAAGAACCCGATGGTGGTGATGGACGACGCCGACCTCGACCTCGCGGTCGAGGGCGCCCTGTTCGGCGGCTTCGGCACGGCGGGCCAGCGCTGCACCTCGCTGGGCACCGCGATCGTCCACGAGCGCGTCCACGACGACTTCCTCGCCCGCCTGACCGCGGCCGTGGAGGCGGCGCCGATCGGCGATCCGACGCAGGACGTGCTCTACGGGCCGATGATCCACCAGCGCTTCCTGGACCGCTTCGTCGACGAGCACCTCGACCTCGTCCGCGACCACCACACCGTCGGCGGCTCGACCGGCGTCGGGCGCATCACGAGCGCCAACCCGCGCGCGGGCTTCGTCGGCGATCCGGAGGCGGGGCTCTTCGTGCACCCGACGATCGTCAGCGGCGTGCGCATCGACGACGAGCTGGCCAACACGGAGACGTTCGGACCGCTGGTCGGCGTCGCGCGCTTCGGCGACTTCGACGAGGCGATCGCGCTGGCCAACGGCCACGGCTACGGCCTGTCGTCGGCCATCTACACGCGCGACGCCGTGCACGCCCTGCGGTTCCGGGAGCGCGTGAGCGCCGGGATGGTGTCGGTCAACAACTCGACCTCGGGCGCCGAGGCGCACCTCCCGTTCGGCGGCAACGGGCGCTCGGGCAACGGCTCGCGCCAGTCGGGGATCTGGGTGCTGGACCAGTTCACGCGCTGGCAGTCGATGAACTGGGACTACGCGGGCAAGCTGCAGAAGGCGCAGATGGACGTCGACGACGTCGACGCCGACCTCGACTTCCGCCTGCGCTGGTAGGCGTACAGCGCCACTACGGCTTTCCCGGCGCCGGCCGATAGCCGGGATATGGCATCCCCGGCCCACGACCCCTCGATCACCGCGATCCTGGCCGTCGACGCCACGCGCGACGACCTCCCGATCACCTACGTCAGCGCCGGCTTCGAGCTGCTGACCGGGTACGCCGTTGCCGAGGTCCTGGGCCGCAGCCCCGCGCTGCTGCAGGGGCCCGACACCGATCCCCGCTCGGTCGCCGTCTTCACCGAGGCACTGCGCGCCGGCCGCGACGCGCACGTCACGCTGCTGAACTACCGCGCCGACGGCACGCCGTTCTGGAACGAGGTGTCGATCGCGCCCGAGCGCGACGCCTCGGGCACGCTCGTCCGCTGGCTCGGCACGTCGCGCGACGTGACCGACCGCATGCGCATGCACGCCCGGCTGCACGAGCTCGCCTACTACGACTCGCTCACCGGCCTGGCCAACCGCTCCGCCCTGCACGACGAGCTGCGCTCCGCGATGCATCGCGCCCGCGTGCAGGAGACCGAGCTGGCGCTGCTGCAGATCGACCTCGACGACTTCAAGCGCATCAACGAGCGCTGGGGCCACCAGGCCGGCGACGCCCTGCTGCGCGTCGTCGCCGACCGGCTGCGCTCCGTGGTCCGCCCGCAGGACCTGCTCGCCCGCCAGGGCGGCGACGAGTTCACGCTGCTGCTCAAGGACCTGCCGGCCGGCGAGGCCGAGCGGGTCGCCCGCGAGCTGGCCGCGCGGATCATGGAGGCGATGCGCTCGGCGGCCCACGTGGTCGGCGACCTGCGCCTCGAGGTCCGCGCCAGCGTCGGCGTCGGCCTCTTCACGCGGGGGACGACCACCGCCGCCGACCTGCTCCAGTTCGCCGACCTCGCGCTCGAGAAGGCGAAGTCGGCCGGCAAGGACGGCGTGCGCGTGCACCGCCCCGCCACGGGGGACGCGCTGCTGGTCGCCGACGACGCCTTCGACCCCGCCGCCTACGCCGGCGCGCTGGACGCCCTGCTGGCCGAGGGCACGCTGACGGCGGTCTTCCAGCCGATCGTCGACCTCGCCTCGGGCGAGACGCTCGCCTACGAGGCGCTGGCGCGCGGCCCCGAGGGCTCACCGCTGCAGCGCCCCGACCGCCTCTTCGCCACCGCGGCCGCCGCCGGGCGCACCGCCGAGCTGGACTGGGCCTGCCGCATCGCCGCCGTGAGCAGCGCGCTGAACGCCGGCCTCGGCGACACCGCCTCGTTGTTCCTCAACTGCGAGCCGACCGCGATCGACGCGCCGTGCCCGCCGCAGCACGCGGCGCTGTGGGCGCGTGCCCAGGACGAGCTCGACCTCGTGCTGGAGCTGACCGAGCGCGCGCTGACCGACCGCCCGGCCGAGTTGTGGCACATGATCGCCGAGCACCGCGGCGCCGGCCGCGGCATCGCCCTCGACGACCTCGGCGCCGACGTCCGCTCGCTCGCGCTGCTGCCGCTGGTCGAGCCCGACGTCATCAAGCTCGACCTGCGCCTCGTCCAGGACCGCCCGTCGACCGACCAGGCCGCCATCGTCAGCGCCGTGGCCGCCGAGCGTGAGCGGACCGGGGCGATGATCCTCGCCGAGGGCATCGAGACCGAGGAGCACGTCGCGATCGCCCGCACGCTGGGCGCGACGCTCGGCCAGGGATGGCTGTTCGGCCGTCCGGCGCCGCTGGCGCCTGCGCAGCGCACCCGGCGCCTGCGCTGCGCAACGGTGAGCAGCCCTGAGCGCCCCGGCTCGACCCCCTTCGAGGTCGTCGCCGCCGAGCGCTCGATCGGCGAGGCGTCCAAGCGCCTGCTCCTGCCGATGAGCCAGCACCTCGAGCAGCGCGCGCTGCGGATCGGCGAGGGCGCCGTCATCCTGTCGGCCTTCCAGCAGGCCCGCCACTTCACGCCCGCGACCGTCCGCCGCTACGAGAAGCTCGCGCGCCACTCGAGCCTCGTCGCGGCCTTCGGCGTGGGCCTCGGCGCCGAGCCGATCCACGGCGTCCGCGGCGCCGAGCTCGACCCCGACGACCCGCTCGCCGGCGAGTGGAGCGTCGTCGTCCTCGGGCCGCACTTCGCCGGGGCGCTGGTCGGCCGCGACCTCGGCGACGACGGCCGCGACCGCGATCGCCGCTTCGCCTTCGCCACGGTCTACGACCGCGGCCTCGTCATCGCCGCCGCACGCACGCTGATGGCCCGCATCTCGCCGCGCGAGCGCGCGGCGATCGACGCCTTCTAGCCCAGCCCGGTGAGCGGGTCCGCCCAGGCGGGCGGGCCTTGGAGTCGCCAGCGCGGCGAGGTCGTCGGCGGCGGTGTGAGGGCGGCGTGCGCGACGAGGAGCGTCGGCTCGGGATCGGCGAGCTGCGCGGCCAGCGCGTCCGCGAACGCGTCGCCGAGGCCGTCGACGGACTGGGCGCGGATCCCGAACGACTCGGCGAGCATCGCGAAGTCCGGGGTCACCAGGTCGACGCCGTAGGCCGGGACGCCGCTGTGGCGCTGGTCGTAGCGCAGCATCCCGTAGCCGCCGTCGTCGACCACCACCGCGGTGAGCGGAAGGCGCTCCTGCTTGGCGGTCGCCAGCTCGCCGCACGCGAAGAGGAAGCCGCCGTCGCCCGAGACCGAGACCGTCGGGCCGGCTGCTGCCGCGCCCAGCGCCGCCGGGAACGCGTACCCCAGCGTCCCCCACCCCATCGGGTACTGGAAGCGCCGCGGCGCCGCCGGCCCGTACAGCGCGGCCAGCCAGTAGCCGGGGATGCACATGTCGGCGACGACGTGGGTCCCCGCCGGCACGGCGCGTGCGAACGCATCGAGGAACGCCAGCTCCTCGGGGTGCTCGCCGCGCAGGCGGCCGAGGGCCGCGGTGCGGATCGCGGCGAGGTCGACCCACGACTTCGGTCCCGGCGGCAGCGCCGCGGCCAGCGCGCGCAGCGCCACCGCCGCGTCGGCCTCCACCAGCACGTCGGGCAGGTAGTTCTTGCGCGCGTCGGCACCGTCCACGTTGATGGCGATCAGCCGGTGGGGGCGCGGCAGCCGCCAGTTCATGGTCGACATGCCGTCGAGGTCGGTGCCGACGGCGATGACGACGTCGGCCTGCTCCCAGATCGCCCCGGCCTCGTCGAGGTGCGGCGGCAGCCCGATGGCCAGCGGATGATCGCCGGCCAGGCCGCGGGAGGAGTAGGTGGTGAAGATCGGCGCACCGAGCCGCTCGGCGAGCGCGACGACCTCGGTGCCGGCGTCGAGCGCCCCGCCGCCGGCCCAGATCACCGGCTTCCACGACGCGGCCAGGACCTCCAGCGCGCCGCTGACGTCCGGCGGGTCGACCACGACGTCGGGCGCGAACTCGACGACGTCCCAGCGCGCGATCTCGCCCGACAGCCGGTCGGTCGGGATCTCCACGAAGACGGGGCGCCGCGGCGCGTCCAGCGCCTCGGCGACGGCCGACGCGATCTCGCCCGGGTCGGTGAAGCGATGCGTGGCCTTCGTGACCGGGGCGAACAGCGCGCGCTGGTCGGAGGCCTCGTGCAGCGCGCCGCCGACGACGCCGCGGCGCTTGAGCGACGTCGGGATGTCGGTGGCGATCACCACGACCGGCGAGCGCGAGGCCCACGCCTCGCCGGTGGCGCCGAGGGTGTTGGCCGCGCCCGGGCCGGTCGTCACCAGCGCGACGCCCACCTCACCGGTGGCGCGCGCGTAGCCGTCGGCCGCGTAGACCGCCGCCTGCTCGTGGCGCACGCCGACGAGCCGGATCGGCGAGCGCCGCAGCGCCTCCCAGGCCGGGAGGTTGTGCACGCCCGGCAGCCCGAAGACGACCCGCACGCCGGCACGCTCGAGCCCGGCGACGAGCAGCTCGGCACCCGTCGCCAACTAGTACCCCTCGGTGACGACGTTGGCCAGCGGCTCGCCGCGGGCGAAGCGCCGGAGCTGCTCGCCGACCAGCGCCCAGGCGGCGCGATCGCTGCCCGGCGTGTCGCCGGCGACGTGCGGGCTGATGAGCACGCCGGGAGCCTGCCACAGCGGATGGTCGGGCGGCAACGGCTCGGGATCGACGACGTCGAGCACCGCGCGCAGCCGCCCGGCCTGCAGCTCGGCGAGCAAGGCGTACGTGTCGGTCGTCGGGCCGCGGCCCGCGCTGACGTACAGCGCGCGGTCGTGCATCGCCGCGAGCATCGGCGCGTCGACCATCCCGCGCGTGGCCTCGGTCAGCGGCAGCAGGTTGACGACCGCGTCGGCCCACGGCAGCAGCTCGCCGAGGGCGTCCATCCCGGCCGCGCCGTCGCGCGCTCGGCGCGCGACGCCCCGCACCTCGCTGCCGAACGGCGCCAGCAGCCGCTGCGCCGCGCGGCCGATCGACCCATGGCCCAGCAGCAGCACCTTCAGGCCGCGCAGGTCGCCGATGTCCAGCCGCTCCCAGCGCCGCACGGCCTGCGCCTGGGCGAACGGCCGCACGCGCTTGAGGTCGGCCAGCAGCGCGGCGACGACCCACTCGGCCATCGCGGCGTCGCGGGTCCCGCGCGCGCCGCAGAGCGTGACGCCGGCCGGGATCCGGTCCACGATCCAGTCGACGCCCGCCGAGCGCACCTGCACGACCTCGAGGGCCGGCAGCGCCGCGGGATCGAAGTCCGCGCCCCACGCCGGCACCGCGAACCGGACCTCGGGCGACGGCTCGTCCACGAGCACGACGCCGTTGGGGAGCGCGCCGATCGCGCCGCGCCCGTCGCCGCCGGAGACCACGCCGAGGGCGTCGCGGCCCTGGCCGGCGCCGGCGAGCCAGGCCACGACCTCGGTCACGCGGCGGACCGCATGACGACGGACGCGTTCGCCTTCCGGTCGTGGATCGTCATGCGGCGGACCGCATGACGACGGACTCGTTCGCCTTCCGGCCGTGGATCGTCATGCGGCGGACCGCATGACGACGGACTCGTTCGCCTTCCGGTCGTGGATCGTCATGCGGCCGGCAAGACCCGCGGCTGGGCGGCGTGCAGGCGCGCGAGGAGGTCGCGGACCTCCTCGTCGTCGGGCGCGAGGCGCAGCGCCCGCTCGGAGGCGGCGATCGCGTCGCTCACACGATCGGTCCGCGCCAGCGCGTGGGCGTAGCGCGACCACGCCGCCGGATGCTGGGCGTCGAGCAGCGTGGCCTGCTCGGTGGCGGTCACCTCACCGCCGAGGTCGCCGCCGAGGTGGTGCGCCAGCGCGAGGTCCAGCAGGCTTTCGACGCTCGGGCCGAGCCGGCGCGCCTGCTCCAGCGCGTCGAGCGCGCCCTCGCGGTCGAACAGCCGCAGCCGCAACCGCCCGACGCGCGCCCAGGCGCCG
>JAOPZP010000471.1 GCA_025964055.1 Conexibacter sp. | reverse complement strand
CGCGTGGGCCTGGCCGGCCCAGAGGTTGATGAGGTCGGCGTCGCCCGTCGCGCGGCCGTGCGCGCGCAGCGGCGTCGTCAGGTGGTGCAGCTCGGGGTAGGCGCGTGGCGCGGCGGCGGCGTGCTCGCGATGGAGGCGGTTGACGATCCCGCGCGCGAGGCGCCCGCTGAACGCGCGGGTCAGCGCGGTGGGCGTCGTGGTCGCCGTGGCGGCGCGCTGCGCGGGCGAGGTCCCCGCCTCGTCGGCGAGCAGGTACGCGGTGCCGAGCTGGGCGGCGGCCGCCCCGGCCACGAGCGCCGCGCCGACCGCCGCGCCGGTCGCGATGCCGCCGGAGGCGACCAGCGGCACGTCGACCGCCGCGCGCACGAGCTGCAGCGCCACCAGCAGCGTGAGGTCCGAGGCGTCGTCGTCGTCGACCAACACGCCGCGGTGACCGCCCGCCTCGACGCCCTGGACGACGAGCGCGTCGGGCGCGAGCGCCGCCGCCGCGCGCGCCTCGGCGGGCGACGTCACCGTCACCCACACCTCGCAGCCGGCGGCGCGCAGCCGCTTCACGGCCTCGCGGGAGGGCAGCGCGAACGTGAACGACACGACCGCGACGCCGAGCTCGGCCAGCAGCTCGAGCTTGCCGGAGAGCTGGTCGTCGTCGAACCGCGGCTCGCCGAGCGCGACGCCGGCGCCGACCGCCTCGGCCCGCAGTCGCGCGGCGTAGGCCGCGACGAGCACGGGGTCCGCCGGCGTGCCACCGCCGCCGAACACGTTGACGCCGAACGGCCGGTCGGTCAGCGCGCGCGTCGCCTCCACGTCGGCGCGGACCTCCTCGACGCTCTTGTAGCCCGCCGCGAGGAAGCCGAGCCCGCCGGCGCCGCTGACCGCCGCGGCGAGCTCCGGCGTGGACGGGCCGCCCGCCATGGGCGCCTGGACGATGGGAAGCAGGAGGTCGTCGAGGAGGGGCACAGGGTTATTCGATACCCACGATCGCGAGAGTCGGGGCGTAGTCTGTCAAGGGATGACGGTGTGGTGGCCTCGGTATCGCGGACGGGTCGAAGCGGAGATCGTCGCCGCCTTCCTCGTCGGCGTCGCGGCCTTCGTGATCGCGGCGGTCGTGGGCAACGCCGCGCGCTCGCACGTGCCCGCCGCCCTGATGGGGCTCCTCTTCATCGGCGCCGTGCTGGCCGTCGCCCGGTTCGGCGGGATCGTGTACGCCGTCCCCGTGGGCTTGGTGAGCCTGCAGGCCTTCGACTGGTACTTCCTCCCGCCCCTGCGCGCCCTCGACGGGGCGACGGTGTTCGTGCTCGCCGTCTCCATCCTCACGGCGGTGTTGGTGGCCGAGGTCGCGTCCCGCGCTGGTCGCCGTGCGGCGGCCTCCGAGGAGGCGCGCGGGGTCCTGTCCGACGAGCAGGCGGCGCTGCGGCGCGTGGCGACGCTCGTCGCCGAGGGCGGGCCGCCGGCCGAGCTGTTCGGCGCCGTCGCGGGGGAGGTCGGCCGGCTGTTCGCCACGGAGTTCGCGGGGATGATCCGCTACGACGGCGACGACTCGCTGACCGCCGTCGCCCGCTGGGCCGAATCGGGCGAGCGTCCCGCCTTCCCGGCGCGCTGGCCGCTGGAGAGCGCCAGGCTGGCTGCGACGATCGCGGCCACGTGCCGTCCCGGCCGGACCGACGACTACGACGACGAGCCCGGGCCGATCCCCGCGTTCGTGCGCGACGAGCTCGGCGTGCGCTGCACCGTCGGCAGCCCGATCATCGTGGAGGGGCGCGTGTGGGGCGCGCTGTTCGTCCACTCCACGCAGGCCGAGCCGCTGCCCGCCGACACCGAGGCGCGGCTGCTGAACTTCAGCGAGCTGGTCGCGACGGCCATGGCGAACGTCCAGGCCCGCGCCGAGGTGCACCGCCTGGCCGAGGAGCAGGCCGCGCTGCGGCGGGTGGCGACGCTGGTCGCCCGCCAGGCCCGGGCGACCGAGGTCTTCCGCACGGTCGCCGAGGAGGTGGCGCGGCTGCTCGGCGTCGACACGACGCGGATCCAGCGCTACGACGCCGACGGGCAGGTCACCGTCGTCGCCGACTGGGGCAACCCGGACTCCGCCCAGCAGGTCGGCACGCGCCTGCCGCTCGGTGGCCGCAACCTCAGCTCGCTCGTGCACGAGCACGGACACCCGGCCCGCATCGACGACTACGCGAACGCCAGCGGATCGCTCGGCTCCTACGCGCGCGACCTCGGGATCCGGTCGGCGGTCGCCAGCCCGATCGTCGTCGAAGGCCGCCTCTGGGGCGTCATCCTCGCCGCCTCCCAGAAGTCCGCGCCGCTGCCGGACAGGACCGAGCTGCGCATCGGCGAGTTCACCGAGCTGGTCGCCACGGCGATCTCGAACCTGCAGGCGCGGTTCGACCTCGCCGCATCCCGGGCGCGGATCGTCGCGGCGACCGACGACGAGCGCCGGCGGCTGGTGCGCGACCTGCACGACGGCGCCCAGCAGCGCCTGGTCCACACCGTCGTCACGCTGAAGCTCGCCGAGCGCGCGTTGCAGGACGAGGGAGACGGCGCCTCGGCGCTCGTCGACGAGGCGCTGCAGCAGGCCCAGCAGGCGACCACCGAGATCCGCGAGCTCGCGCACGGCATCCTGCCGTCGGTCCTGACCGACGGCGGCCTGCGCGCCGGCGTGGCCGCGCTGGCGTCGCGGGCGCCGGTGCCGGTCGAGAACGGCGTGTCGGTGGGCCGGCTGCCTGCGGCGGTCGAGGCGACCGCGTACTTCGTGGTGGCCGAGGCGCTGACCAACGTCGCCAAGCACGCGCACGCCGCGCACGCCACCGTCACCGCGCGCGTCGAGCAGGACGCGCTGCGCATCGACGTGCGCGACGACGGCGTCGGCGGCGCCCGGCTCGACGGCAGCGGCCTGCTGGGACTCGGCGACCGGCTGTCCGTGCTGGACGGCCGCCTCCGGGTCGAGAGCCCGGTAGAGGGCGGCACGCTCGTCGCCGCGACCATCCCGCTCAACGATCAAGCACCCCGATCACGGAGCGACTCCGAGCGTCACTATCAGGAGCAGTGACTCCGGCTCAGACGGACTTCAGCTCGACCACGGCCGGGGGAGCCGCGGTGGGCAGGTGCGTCGCCGACCACTCGTACAGCGTCATCAGCAGGCTGGTGATGCTCCAGCCCAGCGGGCTCAGCGAGTACTCCACGCGGGGCGGGACCTCCGCGTAGGCCAGGCGCTTGACGAGGCCCCGACGCTCCAAGGCGCGGAGCGTCTGCGTGAGCGTCTTCTTGGAGATCTCGCCCACGTCGTAGAGGATCTCCGAGTAGCGGCGCGTGCCCGAGGCGAGCAGGTACAGCACCTCCACCGACCACTTGCTCGAGATCAGGGCGAGGGCGTCGCGGGTCCCCTGGACCATCTCGTAGTCCGATGCCTCGGGCAGGGACGGGACGCTGTGGATGGGCTGTGCGCTCATGGTGAGCTCCTCCTCCTGGCGGCCGTGCCGCCGCTAGCCGAGCTTCAGGCGCTGGGTGCGCGGCGCCTGGACGTTGCCGGCGAAGTCGATGGCCCGCGTCTTGACGACGTAGGTGCCGTGCGGCAGCCCCTTCGGCAGCCGCAGGCGCCACTGGCCCGTGCCGGCCGCCATCAGGTAGCGCGCGCTCGCGCAGCCCCCGGGACGGGCGAGATGGCCGGTGGGGGTGAGCAGCTCACACTGCTTGCCGTGGACGCGCGCGAGCGAGATCGTCACCATCGCGACGCCGCAGCCCCGGTCGGCGGCGGTGCCGCGCAGCACGCGCGTGCGGCGTGCGGTGGTGGCCGACTTGGCGCTGAAGCCCGCCGTGGGGCGCGTCTGGTCGGCGCACCTGCCCAGCGCGGTCTGGATCGCGGCGACCGACGGGGCGTCCTGCAGCGCGGCCGGCCCGGGCCCGGTCCCGGGCGCGGGCGTGTCCGTGGCGAGCGCGGGCGCCGTCGCGCTGCACAGCGCGGCGAGCGAGGAGACGAGGATGAGGGGAGCGCGGGTGCGCATTGGCAAGGGAGTCCTCCTGGTCGGTGTGTCGGCCTTCAGGAGAACGCCGCCGCGGCGCCGCGGCAACAACCGCCTGCGCTCATCCAACAGGCGGGCTCGATCACGTCCGGCGCATCCGAGGCCCGTGATCGAGGGGCGCTCTCACGCGACCGGCGAGTGCTGTTGTCAGCGGACGCGGTGCGGGCCAGCATCGCTCGCCCTGGCGCGCTTTGCGCAGGCTTGAACCAAGGAGTCGGATCGTGCTGCTGGACGAAGACCACCCGCCCGCCGAGTGGCTGGCCGACCCGCCGCGGGACCCGCGCCCGTGGCCGTTCCGGCGCATGCCGCACCGAGCGGCGCGGGTGACCGGCGTGCTGGCGATCGCGGTCATGGCCGTGACCAGCGTCGTGCTGATCAGCGGCGCGCGGATCGCCCGCCAGGACGCGGGGCACGTCGGCGTCGTCCGCAACGGCGGCGCGCTGGACAACCGGCGGATCCGCCAGATCCTGATGCCGGGTCAGAAGGTGACCTGGGTCGGCCTGTTCTCGCAGCAGGCGCGCGAGTACCCGGCGGGCAAGGTCGTGTTGACCTACACCGTCACGAGCGATGCCCGCCGCGGCGAACGGCGGGAGGTCGACGTCGTCAACGTGCCGTCGCGCGACGGCGTGCAGGTGGGGCTCGAGGGCACCGTGTTCTTCAAGTTCGTCGGCGAACGCGACCTCGCGCTGCTGCGCGTCTTCGACCAGACCCTGGGCATGCGCCGCTATCCGGTGACGGGCAGCAACACGCTGCTCTACCCCTGGAACGGCGACGACGGGTTCGGGGCGATGCTCGACGCGGTCTTCCGCCCGATCCTCGACAACGACCTGCGCAGCGAGGTCGGCGCCTTCGCCTGCGCGCAGCTCGTGGCGTCCTGCACGCTGGTGCGGCACGCCGGCGACCCGACCCAGGACAAGCGCAACGCCAACCACAACATCGCCACGGTGGAGGACAGCCTGGGCGCGTCGCTGAGGGCCGACCTGACCGACACGCTCGGCGGCGACTTCTTCCGCGACATCCGCGTGCGCATCTCGAAGGTCACGCTGCCCGGCCGCGTGCAGGGCGCCGTCGACGACGTGCAGGCCCAGTACGTGGCCGTCAACGGGGCCAAGGCGCAGGTGCAGCGCGCCGAGTACGACGCCAAGCGCAACGACGTGCTCGCCGACACCTACAACCGCAGCCCCGCGCTGGCGCGCATCGAGGAGATCCGGGCGGCGCCGAGGGGCTCGACGATCGTGCTCACCGGCAGCGGCGGCAAGGCCCCGGGGATCAACGTCGGCGGCGGGTGATCCTCCCCGGACGCACCGCGGGCGGCGGGCCCATGATGGCGCCCGCCGCCCGCGGTGAACCGTGGTGTCGCGCCGTGGTCAGCCGGCGGCCGGAAGCGGCGGCCAGAACTGGTTGACCGCCGCCTCGGCCTTCGTGTCCTGGGCGAGCGCGTCCTGCACGACGCGGCGGGCGCCGGCGCCGACGGTCGTGTCGGCCAGCGTGCCGTTGACCTGCTGGAGCTCGTCGTCGATCAGCGGGATCAGGCCCGGCATGACCGTGCCCCACGCCGAGCCGGTCGGCGCGGTGCCGGCGGCGGTGGCGACCGCGCCACCGGCCGCCGCGACGGGCGCCGGCGTGTCGATGGAGTGGATGTAGGCGATCGCCTGGTCGCGGCCGTTGAGCGCGGTGAACAGCGTGGTGCTCAGGCTGCTCAGCAGCGTGCTGTGGGCCGTGTCGATGAGGCCCGTGGCGAGCGTCGCCATCCGGTGCTGCAGGCTCAGGACCGCGAACGCCGTGTCCTCGGGCGACGCGACGGCGCCGGCGACGGCGCCGCCGGCGGCGTGCGCCCGCAGCTTCCCATGGATGCTGCGGATCTTCAGCCGCCCGGAGCGGGTGAAGCTCTGCGGGTGGAAGGCGGCATCGGCGGCGACCGGCGGCGGGGCGTTCTGGATGACGTACTGCGCCGCGGTCCAGGCCTTCTTGATGTTGGTGCGCGCCGTCATCAACGTGCTCGCCGCCAGGTTCGGATTGTGCTCGTCGGCGTACTGGGTCGCGCGGTCCAGCGAGGCCTGGACGCGGACGAGCCGCTCGTTGACGATCGACGGGTAGGTGACGGCGACCGGGGCTCCACCGGCGGCGTGTGCCGACGGGGCAGCCTGGGCGGCGAGGGGGGTCGCCGCGGTGAACGCGGCAGCCGTGGCCAGGGTGGCGACGACTCGTGACGAGACCATGGGAGGCCTCTCCTTTCGTGGGGGTACGGAGCGCGGCAACGTACGCCCGCGCCGGTCCGCTTCCGGGGGACGGCGGCGGCCCAGGGGGCGCCGGGGTGCCCGGCCGCCGAGGGTCGCGGCCGTAGCGTTCGCGCATGCCCTCCGCCTTGCTGCGACGCGCCGTCGCGCTCTGCTTCTCGGTCGTGGTCGCCGTGGCCGTCCTGGCGCCGGCCGGTCGGGCCGACCCGCCCGCGGGCGCCCGGCTGCCGGACCTCGACCAGGAGCTCCCCAGCCAGCTGGACGTGTCGGTGAGCGGTGCCGGCGCGCACCCCTCCTACCGGCTCGGCTTCGGCTCGGGCGTGCGCAACGTCGGCACCGGCCCGCTGATCATCGACGCGCACCGCGCGTCGACCTCGGCGCCGATGGTCGGCGACCAGCTCGTCGAGACCGACGGCGGGGAGGCGACCGTGCCCGGCGCAGGGACCATGCGCTACGTCCGCTCGCCCGACCACCAGCACTGGCACCTGCTCGGCTTCGACCGCTACGAGCTGCGGCGCGCCGGCGGATCGCGCGCGCTGGTCCGCGATCGCAAGACCGGGTTCTGCCTGGGCGATCGCTACCGGGTGACGACGCGCAGCGTCCCGCAGACCGCGCCGCAGGCGACCTACACCTCGCGCTGCGGGCTCACGCATCCCGAGCTGCTGCGCGTGCGGGAGGGCATCTCGGTGGGCTACGGCGACTTCTACGCGGCGCACATCGAGTACCAGGACCTGCCGCTCACCGGGCTGGGTGACGGGCGCTACGTGCTCGTACACCGCACCAACGCCGACCGGCGGCTGCGCGAGTCCGACTACGGCAACGACGCGGCCTCGATCCTGCTGGACCTGCGCTGGCACAACGGCGTGCCGGCCATGAAGGTGCTGGCCAACTGCCCCGACAGCGCGCGCTGCGAACGTCCGGGCCTCGGCCTCGGGGCGGCCCCGCATGCCTCAGCCGCGCGCGTGCCGCTCGCCCGCGCGCTGACCGTGGCCGAGCGCTCGATGCTGTGCCGGCTGTCATGGCGCAGCTGACCCGCCGGGCGGTCGGCCTCGCCGTCGCGCTCGCGCTCGGCGCCTGCTCGTGGGCGTCCGCCGGGCCGTACGTGCCCGACGACGCGGGGGTCAGCGGCCGGCCGGGGGGCTGGAGCAGCGAGCAGTGGAACTTCACCGGGCCCTACGGGGTGGACGCCCCGGGCGCCTGGGCCAACATGCGCGCGCTGGGCGTGCCGGGCGGCATGGGCGTCGTCGTCGCCGTCCTCGACACCGGCGTCGCCTACGCCAACCAGCCGCCGCTGCGGCGCTCGCCGGACCTGAGCCCCGCGCACGTCGTGCGCGGCTACGACTTCGTCGACCACGACGCGTCCCCGCTGGATCGCAACGGCCACGGCACGCACGTCGCGTCCACGATCGCCGAGCAGACCGACAACCACATCGGCCTCACGGGCCTCGCCTACGGCGCCCGGATCATGCCGGTGCGCGTGCTCCGCGACGACGGCACCGGCGATCCGGACGTGATCGCCAACGGCGTGCGCTTCGCCGCCACCCACGGGGCCAAGATCATCAACATGAGCCTCGACTTCGGCCCGCAGGTCAACGCCGACCAGGTCAGCGGGCTGCTGGGTGCCATCGCGGCCGTCCGCGCGAGCGGCGTGCTCGTGGTCGCGTCCTCCGGCAACGCCGGCGCGGGGGTCGTGGCCGAGCCCGCACGCTCGCCCGACGTGGTGGCGGTCGGCGCCACGACCGAGCACGGCTGTCGCGCGGTCTACTCCGGCCACGGCCCGCGGCTCGATCTGGTCGCGCCGGGCGGCGGCGACGACGCCGCCGTCCCGGGCGACCCGAACTGCAGCGCGGGGCGGCGCGGGCGCCCGATCGAGCAGGTGACGATCGCCCCCGGGCGGCGTGCCGGCCCGGTGGGCTACGTCGGCACGTCGATGGCCGCGCCGCACGTCTCGGCCGCTGCGGCGCTCGTGGTCGCCGGGGGCATGGCCGGCACCGATCCGTCGCCGGCGGCGATCGGCCAGCGCCTGGAGGACACGGCGCGCGACCTCGGCCCCGCGGGCCACGACGACGACTACGGCTGGGGCCTGCTGAACGCGGCGGCCGCCA
>JAOPZP010000393.1 GCA_025964055.1 Conexibacter sp. | reverse complement strand
ACGCGAAAAGCCCCGAAACCCGGGGCTCTTCGAAGGGTGAGCGAGGGGACTCGAACCCCCGACCGCCTGGACCACAACCAGGAGCTCTACCAACTGAGCTACGCCCACCACGTCGCGGGAAGCAGTGTAGACGTTCCGCGTCCCGGGAACTGCGTCGGCGTACGCGATCGTCAACGACGAGGGAGTCCGCACGACCATGGCCACCGAGCCCAGCACCCGCGAAGCGAAGCTGATCCAGTACCTCAACGAGGCCTATGGCAAGGAGAAGGAGCTCGAGACGGCGCTCAAGGCGCACATCTCGATGACCACTCGTGATGCCTACAAGAAGCGTCTTCGGGAGCATCTCAAGGAGACCCAGCAGCAGGCCAAGGGCCTGGAGCGCCGGATCAAGCAGCTCGGCGGCAAGGCCGAGCAGATCGACCTGCCGGGCCCCGACGTCGCGTCCGACGCGGCCGCCAAGGCGGTCTCGGCCGCCAACAAGGCCGTCTCGCTCGCCAAGGGTCCGCTGCACATGATCCGCGGGACCGGCGAGGCCGAGAAGCTGCTCAAGAACGCCAAGACCGAGCTGTGGAACGAGTTCGAGGAGATCGGCAACTACATGGCGATCGAGGAGCTGGCCACGGCGCTGTACGACCGCGACACCGCGAAGCTCGCCAAGGAGTTCCGCCGCCAGGAGGAGCGCATGGCGAGCTTCCTGCAGAAGCTGATCCCGCAGCTCGCCAAGCAGGTCGCGCGCGAAGAGGTCCCGGCCCGTGAGCGCAAGCCGGCGGCCGCCACGTCGTCCTCGTCGTCGTCCTCGCGCTCGGGCACCGCGACGCGCCGGCGCAGCACCACGGCCGCGTCCAAGCCCGCCGCGCCCCGGCGCGCCTCGTCCAACGGCTCGGGCTCGCGCGCGGCGGCCTCTTCCCGCGCCAAGCCTGCCGCGTCGTCGTCCCGCGCCCGCTCCACCAACTCGCGTACGTCGTCCTCGCGCGCCAAGAAGTCCTAGGACTACTGACGGCACCGCGGTGCGGCCGGAACGCCCCGGTCGCGCCGCTCCGCGCGCGCCGCTACGCGCCGAACAGCACCGGCAGGTCGGCGGGCTCGTCGACCAGCACCACCGCGCCCGCCTCGCGCAGCTCGCGCTCGCTGCCGATGCCCCACAGCACGCCGACGCACGGCAGGTCGTGGGCGCGGGCGCCGAGGACGTCGAACTTGCGGTCGCCGACCATCGCCGGCCGCCGCGCGTGCGGCAGCCCCTCCAGCGCCCGGGCGATCGTCAGCGACTTCGACTCGTCGCGCGCCTGCAGCGACGGGCCGTAGACGGCCTGGAAGTACGAGCGCAGCCCGAGCTCCTCGAGCAGCGGCTCGGCCAGCGCTCTGGACTTGGACGTCGCCACGACCAGCGGCATCACCGCCGCCAGCTCGGCCAGCGCGTCGGCCACGCCCGGGAAGACCGCGCTCTCGGCGACGGCGCTGGCCCGGTAGCGCGCGCGATAGGCCAGCACGAGCCCGTCGACGACGTCCTCCCCCGCTCCCGACTCGGCCGCGAGCGTCGCGAACGTCCGGTGCAGCGGCGGCCCGAGGAACGGATGCAGCGCCTCCGGGCTGCGCTCGGGCAGCCCGTGCTCCACCAGCGCCGCGTTCATCGAGCGCGTGAAGGCGGTCCGCGAGTCGACGAGCACGCCGTCGAGGTCGAAGAGCACCGCGTCGGTCGGCGACAAGTCCATCAACTACCTCTTCTTCATGGTGTAGCGCCGGACGGTCGCACCGGTGCCCTCGGGGACGGTGAAGAACGAGCGCCCGTCGCGCCCGAGCGCCAGCGACTCACCCTGGCCCTCCACCGACAGCGGCGTGCTGCCGGTGCATGGCGTGCGCTGCAGGGTCGCGGCGAGCGACGCGCCCGGCCGGCGCGTCCACGCGTACACCAGGCTGTAGGTCCGCACCGCGACGGTGCGGCCGTCGCCGGAGACGTCCCCGCCGGTCGCGAGCCCGCCGAAGCCCAAGCGCAGCGCGCCGACTCGGCGCAGGGTCTGGTCGCTCGGCTCGCCCGCCGCGGGCGCCGTCGCCGCATAGACGCCGGAGCGGCCGTCGAGCTGCTTGGTGACCACGACGATCTCGCCGGTCTGCGGGTCGGCGAGCAGCGTCTCGGCGTCGTGCGCACCGTCGGGGTAGTGGAGCGTCAGCCGCGTCGCCGGCGCGGTCGCCGTCGGGTTCGACGACAACTTGGGTTCCGGGATCCGGTAGACCTCGACGCCGTCGCGCGCAGCGCGGTTGTCGCCGATGTCGGCCAGCAGCAGGCTGTCGCCGGGCCCGACGGCGATGTCCTCCCAGTCGACGGCCTCGGCGCCGGGCACGTCGAGCGACGCGATCTCCGACCCGTCGGTGCGCAGCGCGAAGATCCGCGCGCGGTCGCCGGAGTCGTTGTGCGTCCACAGCACGCCGGGCTGCGTCGGGCTGCGCACCAGGCCCGAGAGCTCGCTCGCGTCGGCGGCGCCGACCTTCCCGGTCACGGCCACCTTCAGCGGGCCGCAGACGGCGGGACCGGCGGCCGTGGCCGGCGCGGCGCTCGTCCGTGCCGGAGCCGGCGCCGTCGATCCCGTCGTGCCGGTCGCGGCGCCGCCGCCGCACGCGGCGAGCGCCACGACGACCCCGGCGGCGAGCAGACCAGGGTGGGGTGAGCGGCAGCGCGACACGCGACTCGGCAGCCTACGCGGTCGGCTCAGCGCACGGCGATCGCTGCTGACGCCATGCCGACGCCGACCACCCGCAGCCGCACACCGCGACCGGCACGCACCACGAACCGCACCGGCCGGTCACGGCGGGCGCGCGGCACGCGGGACACCGTCACCCAGCGAGCACCCCGGCGTCGCTGCAGCCGCAGCGGCCCGTCGACGTTGGGGACGGCCCAGGCGCCGACGCGCCCCGCGTCGATGCGGCCGACGTCGAACGGCAGCG
>JAOPZP010000380.1 GCA_025964055.1 Conexibacter sp. | reverse complement strand
GCGCCAAGGTCGAGATCGCCCTCGCCAAGGGCAAGGACCGCTTCGACAAGCGCGAGTCGCTGAAGAAGCGCGAGCAGGAGCGCGACGTCCAGCGCGCCCTGCGCGAAGTCAACCGCTAGCTCAGCGTGCGCTCCAGGTGCGGACGTCTTACAGGGTCCGCTCCAAGTGCTCGACGCGCTTGGAGCAGGCGTCCGACCCGCCGACCTCTTACAGGGTTCGCTCCAAATGCGTGGCCGACATCGCGCCGGCCAGTGCGACGATCAGCAGCAGGTACGTCGCGCCGATGATCAGCCGGTCGCGCCGGGCGATCGCGTAGTAGGCGGCGACGGCCGGGTCGGCCGAGCGGAACTGCTTGAAGCGGTGGTAGGTCTGGTAGACGGACACGACCGCGATCAGGATGAGGATCGGGTTGGGGATGGTCAGGACCAGCACGACCATGCCGAAGACGCCGAGCAGCCAGACCCACGGGCTGAGCGCGGCGGCGGCGCGACCGCCGTCGAGCGGGCTCACCGGCAGCAGGTTGAAGAGGTTGAGGAAGAACCCCGTGAAGGCCAGCGCCTGCCAGAACTCGTTGCCGGTGAAGGCGTACACGATCAGGCACGCCACGGCGCCGAGCGATCCCAGCACCGGGCCGGCGAGGCCCACGCGGGCCTCGGCGGCGGCGTTGCCGCCCAGCTCCTTGGCCCAGATCAGCGCGCCGAGGAACGGGATGAACAGGGGCGCGCTGACGTCCTTGACGCCCTCGCGCTTGAGCTGGATGACGTGGCCGTACTCGTGGACGAGCAGCAGCAGGACGAAGCCCACGCCGAACTTCCAGCCCCAGATCGACGCGTAGGCGACGATCGAGACCGCCATCGACCCCGCGGTGACCAGGAACTTCACCTTGGTCAGCGCGATCAGCAGCAGCTTGATCTTGCCGAAGAACGCGATGATCGCAATGAACGGACCGCTCAGCTTGCCGAGCAGGCCGCGGAGGCCACGGCCCTGCTGATGGGGGCCGGGCACGCCCTCGGGCGCCGCCGACGCAGGCGACATCGGCGGCTGGGAGGCGGGGGCGCTGGGCGGGAGCCAGCGGTCGTCGGGCACGACCTGGAGTGTAGGACTCAGCGGCGCTGGGCCAGGACCTCTTCGGCCGCCGCCTCGGCGAGCTCCAGCTGGCCGCGGACGAGGTCCAGGCCGGCGCGCCAGAAGCCGGGGTCGGTGAGGTCGAGGCCGGCGATCGCGGCCAGCTCCTCGGGGCTGCGCGACCCGCCGGCGCTCAGCAGCTCGAGGTACTTGGGCACGAAGCTCTCGCCCTCCTCGAGGTACTTCCCGTAGACCGACAGCGCCAGCAGCTGGCCGTAGGCGTAGGCGTACACGTAGCCCGGCGTGTTGATGAAGTGCGGGACGTAGGACCACCAGCCGCGGTAGCCCTCGGTCACCTCGACCGCATCGCCGAGCAGCTCCTCCTGCGAGGCGGTCCAGAGCTCGCCGATCCGGTCCAGGCTCAGCTCGCCCTCCTCGCGGCGCGCGGTGTGGGCGCGCTGCTCGAACTGGTTCATGGCGACCTGGCGGAACACCGTGGCGATCGAGCCCTCGATGTTCTCGGCCAGCAGGGCCAGGCGCGACTCGGGCGAGTCGGCGGCGTCCAGCAGGCGGCGGAACACGAGCGTCTCGCCGAACACCGAGGCGGTCTCGGCGAGCGTCAGCGGTGTGTTCTGCTCGAAGACCCCGCGCGGGCGCGCGAGGTAGGCGTGCAGGCCGTGGCCGAGCTCGTGGGCCAGCGTCAGCACGTCGCGGCGCTTGTGCGTGTAGTTGAGCAGGACGAACGGGTGGACGCTCGGCACCGTGTAGGCGCAGAACGCGCCGCCGCGCTTCGCGGGGCGCACGGGCGCGTCGATCCAGTCCTCGTCGAAGAACCGGCGGGCGCCGTCGGCCAGCGTGGGGGAGAAGTCGGCGAACGCGTCGAGGACGATCTGACGGGCCTCGTCCCAGTCGTAGGTCGGCTCGGGGCCCTCGACGACCGAGGCCATGCGGTCGTAGTCGGCCAGGCGGTCGACCTCGAGCAGCCGTGCCTTGAGGCGGTACCACCGGCGCGGGATCTCGTAGTTGTCGCGGACGGCTTCGACGAGCGCCTGCACCGACTCGTCGCTGGCCTCGTTGGCGAGGTTGCGCGACGAGAGCCAGGTGTCGAAGTTGCGCAGCCGGTCCTCGGTGGCCTTGTCGGCCAGCAGCGTGTTGAAGATGTAGCCACGGATGCGCAGCGTCGGCTGCAGCGCCTCGGTGACGCGCTCGGCGACGTGGGCGCGCAGCTCGCGATCCGACGACGCCAGGCGCGCGAGGGCGACGTCGAGCGCGACCGGCTCCTCCGCGCCGTCGAGCTGCACCTTGATCGCGCTGGTGACCTCGCTGAACAGGCGCGACCAGGCGTCGCGGCCGGTGACCGACTTCTCGGCGGCGATCTTCTCCTCGGGCTCGGTGAGCAGGTGCGGTCGGTAGCGGCGCGCGGTGCGGAGGTGGTGGCGGACGTGGTCGAGGCCGTCGGCGGCCAGCAGCTCCTCGGCGCGGTCGTCGTCCAGCGCCGCCCACTCCAGCTCGAAGAACAGCAGCTGGGTCTCGATCTGGGTCCCTCGCTCCTGGACGCGCTGCATCAGCGCGCCGTTGGCGGGGTCGGCGGTGTCGGTGCTGAACCGCAGGGCGGCGTAGGAGCCGACGCGCCCGACGAGCTCGGAGATGGCGCCCAGCTCGTCCATGGCGGCGACGAGGCCGGGACCGTCGAGGGTGGCGAGTTGCCCGGCGTACTGCCCGGCGAAGGCGGTGCTGCGCTGGTCGGCCTCGGCGAGGAGGCGGTCGGCGCCGGCTTCGCCTTCGCCGTCGACGAGCGGCTCGAGGTCCCAGGCGACGCTCTCGGGTGCGGTCGTGGTCATGCGCTCCACGATATTCGTCGCGCGAGGCGACCCCGCGCCGTATGACAGGGTTCGGGGCGTGGGAGCGTCCCATGCCGTCGACTCCGAGGGGTCCCTGAGGACCGAGCGCCTGCTGCTGCGCCGCTGGCGCGCCGCGGACGCCGAGCCGCTGGCCGCCATCAACGCCGACGCCGAGGTCATGCGCTACATCGGGCGCGGCGCCGTCCTGGGACGCGGGCTGACCGACGACCTGCTGACGCGCTTCGAGCGCGAGTGGCGCGACCGCGGCTTCGGGCTCTGGGCCGTGGAGGAGCAGGCGGCGCCCGGGGAGCTGCTCGGGTTCTGCGGCCTCAGCGTGCCGATGTTCCTGCCCGAGGTGCTGCCCTGCGTGGAGGTCGGCTGGCGGCTGGCGCGCGCGGCGTGGGGGCGTGGCCTGGCGACCGAGGCGGCGCGTGCGGCGCTGGCCTTCGGCTTCGGTCCCGAGCACGGCATGCGCGAGATCCTCGCGATCGTCAGCCCGGGCAACGAGCGCTCGCTGCGCGTGGCGGAGAAGCTCCGGATGACGCCCCGCCCCGACCGCTTCCA
The DNA here is from genome assembly GCA_025964055.1 of Conexibacter sp. Taxonomy (GTDB): domain Bacteria; phylum Actinomycetota; class Thermoleophilia; order Solirubrobacterales; family Solirubrobacteraceae; genus Baekduia. Next base: position 463 of record JAOPZP010000380.1, on the reverse strand, counting down.
CGCGGGTGCGAACATGCGCGTGAAGGTGTTCGGGATCACCCCCGAGGAGCTACACTGAAGGAGCTTCATCCCGGGGACGACAGGCTTCGACGTGGTCGGTTCCGTAGGGATGGTTGCGAGCCGAGGTCCCGGAGGCCTCGTAAAACACCGGGAAAACCATATGTGCGGACTCTCACGAGTACGCCCTCGCTGCCTAGTCTTCGACTAAGCGAGTGAGGTTTCGTCCTTCGCCTGCTGGCCGCGAAGTGCACGGAATCAACCATGTCAGCTCACCCGGGGCGGTCCGCCTCTGCCAAACCGGGGACATCTTCAGGGGGCTGGTCTCCCGCAACCCCGTCGGCAAGGCGATCGGGAGACGAGATCAGAGTGCCGACTACGCTCGTAGAAGCCGTTCACACGCGATTGCGGACGTGGGTTCAATTCCCACCGTCTCCACTGCGATAGCTCCCCCAACTGCTCTCAA
>JAOPZP010000353.1 GCA_025964055.1 Conexibacter sp. | reverse complement strand
GCGCGGAGCCGGCGGCGGCCGCCGGCCCGAGCGCGACGCTGCGCCTGGAGGGCGAGATCTGGACGGTCACCGGCGCCGGCGCGGTCGTGCGCCTCAAGGACCGCAAGGGCCTGCAGTACCTTGCCGCGCTCCTGGAGCGCCCGGACGTCGAGATCCACGCGATCGAGCTCGTCAGCGGTCCCGTCGACGCCGCGGCGCGCGGTGCGGCGGCCACCGCCGACCGGGACGAAACGGTCCTCAGCGAGGGCGGCGACGCGGGGGAGCTGCTGGATCCCACGGCCAAGGCGGCCTACCGCGAGCGGGTCGTGGAGCTGCGCGAGGAGCTCGACGAGGCCGAGCGCTTCCACGACGTCGAGCGCGTCGCCCGCCTGCGCGAGGAACTCGACTTCATCGGCGCCGAGCTGGCCCGCGCGGTCGGCCTCGGCGGCCGCGACCGCAAGGCCGGCAGCGCCGCCGAGCGTGCCCGCGTCAACGTCACCCGCGCCATCCGCGCCGCCGTCCGCGCGATCGCCGAGCACGACCCGCGCCTCGGCCACCACCTCGAGCGGTCGGTGCGCACCGGCGTCTTCTGCGCCTACCAGCCCGGGCCGCCCGGCCCGGACGGCTGGCGCATCACCGTAGAACGCTGAGGGTCCCTAAGCCGCGCGAGCGAGCCCCTGGGCGAGTCTCGCGCAGCGTCACTCGCCCCCCGGGAACGCTGAGGGTCCCTAAGCCGCGCGAGCGAGCCCCTGGGCGAGTCTCGCGCAGCGTAACTCGCCCCCTGGGCGAGGCTACGCCTCCCACCGCACCTGCCCCGCCTCGATCAGGAAGTCGAAGTGCAGGCGCGCGGCCAGGGTCACGCGCTGCTCCTCGATGCCCAGCTCCTGGTAGAGCGGGTGGCTGTCGAGGTGGTGGAGCTTGAGGTCGAAGTCGTGGTGCAGCTGGGCGACCGACACGTTGTCGGTGACCGCCGGCGCCACGACGACCTGCTGGACGTCGGCCCGGCGGCCGTCCTCCGTCGCGCGGATCTGCTTGAGGAAGACCTGGTTGACGCAGTGGTCGTGCAGCGCCTTGCCGAACTCGACGGCGAAGTGGAACCCGAGGTCGACGTGCGGCTGGTCGAAGAGCAGGTCCTTGATCCACTGGCCGACCGACAGGATGTCGCCGATCGCCAGGTCGATCTCGGAGACCTGGTCGCCGACCGGCGTCAGCTCCATCAGCGGCCGGCGCGCCGGCTGCTCGCCGACGCCGAAGTCCATGCCGAAGACCTCCAACGCGAACGGCGTGGTCAGGTCGGTCGGCGTCTCGGGCATGGTCGACCAGCCCATCGTCTTGGGGTAGCCGTAGTCCTCGCGCCCCGACAGGAGCGAGATGGGGTTGTCGAGCATCATCGCCGCGCAGAACATCCCGAAGTCGCGGCCGACGAGCCGGTCGCCGTCCTCCTCGACCCGCGCGACCGGGATCCAGAAGCCGACCTGCGGCTCGCGCACCGCACCCATCGCGTGCCACGGCTCCAGCGTGGGGCGGATGGCGCCGACGACGCCGAAGGTCACGATGACGTTGTCGCCCAGCGGGCGGTAGTCGACCGCGCCGCCGGTCGGCTCCCGGAAGACGCGCCGGCACAGCGCGTCGAGCTTCGCGTGGTCGGCCTGCAGCCCGAACACGTAGAGCGTGGTGTCGTCGCACTGCAGGGGGCCCGGCGCCGACGCCAGCCCTCCGAACTCGACGTACGGCGGTCGCTGCGTCACGTGGTGCGCTCCATCAGTCGGATTCCATCCAGCCGTCGGTCCCGGGGACGACGGCGGGGCTGCCGCTCAGGAACTTGGCGGCCAGCTTGCCAGAGGTGACGGCCGCCTCGACGCTGCCGCCGCAGACGCCGTTGCGCGTCCAGTCGCCGGCGAGCGCGAGGTTCGACGCGCCCGACTCGCTGGGGCGCAGCCGGAACGCGATCGAGCCCGGGGGCGTGAGCACGTAGCGCTCGCTCCCGAAGATGTTGGCCCGCCAGTACTGGGCGGCGAGGCGCTCCTCGCCGTCGCGGTCCTCGGGGTCGTAGAGCAGGCTCCAGTCGTAGCCGCCGTCGCTCGTGCGCGCGCCCGGCCACTGCACCGTCGCGTTGGCCCGCAGGTGCTCGAGGCCGGCGGCACGCGCTCGCAGGTCGGCCGCGGCCTGCGTCTCGCCTCCGATCTCGCGCATCGTGCCGCAGAAGTAGGAGATCGAGCGCACGCCCGTGCTCGCCGGCCAGCCCTCGCGCGGCAGCAGGTGGCTCATGTCGCAGAGCGTGTCCAGCGGCTCGACGTAGGCGCCGGAGACCATGCCCTCGGGCTCGAAGCCGAGCTGGTCGCGATCGGCCGTCATCCACACCTGCAGCGCCTGCGTGGAGACCGTCATCGCATGGTCGAGCATCGCCGCGAAGCGCGGGTGCTTGGCGCGCAGGTCGCCGCTGACGGGCTCCAGCGACCCGATCGACATGGCGAGCACCACGTCGTCGAAGTCCTCGCCGACGCGCAGCTCCAGCTCGGTCGCGCCCGGCGCCGCCTCGCACGCCTCGAACGCCACGCGCGACGCCTCGAGCGCGGCGCCGTCCGCCAGCCGGTCCCAGAGCGGCTCGTGCGGCCAGCTCATCAGCCCGCCGGGATCGGCGATCAGCGGCCGGTACTCGCCGTCGGGCCGCGCCTGCTCGCGGATCGTCAGCCGCTCGACGAGCCGGCCGTCGGGCGACAGGCCGATGTCGGTGAGCTCGTGGAAGAACTGAAACCGCACCCCGCGGGCGCGCAGCGCCTCGTACATCGGCGCGAAGATCGCGTCGCCCATCCCCGCCTGCATCTTCCACATGATCGAGCCGCGGTAGCCCACGCACATGCGCAGCATCGCCTGCAGCGCCTTGCCCGCGGCCAGGCACGGCTTGGTCCGGTCGCCGTCCTCGAACGCGAAGCACAGCTGGTAGAAGGCCCGCAGGATCGGGGACTCGGCCAGCGTCGACGGCTTCGCGCCGTGGCGCGCCAGCCACGCGGTGAGCTCCTCGTCGTTGGCCTG
>JAOPZP010000347.1 GCA_025964055.1 Conexibacter sp. | reverse complement strand
CGGCGACGTAGCCGCCGCCGCCCATGACCGCGTCGGGCGCCAGCTCGCGCAGGATCGACCGCGCGGTGCCCAGCGCGACCCCGGCCCGCGCGACGCCGCGCGCCGCCTTCAGCGGGTTGGTGCGGCTCAGCCCCTCGACCGCGATCGTGCGCAGCTCGTAGCCCGCCTCGGGGACCAGCGTCTTCTCGGCGCGCTCCCCGCCCACGAAGACGACCCGCGCGCCGGCCTCAGCCCGCAGCGCGTCGGCGACTGCCAGCGCCGGCACCACGTGCCCGGCTGTCCCGCCGGCGGCGATCACGATCGTTGGAGCCATCGCGCCGGGACCCTGACACATCGGCCTTGCGCCCCGTCGCGTCGGCGGAGACCGACCGCTCCGCGGCGGACGGCCCGGGCAGGACGCGCAGCTTCACGTTCCCCCCTGCGGCGACGTTGAGCAGCACGCCCATGCCGAGCAGGAGCACGATGAGGTTGGTGGACCCGTAGGAGATGAACGGCAGCGGCACGCCGGTCAGCGGCGCGAGGCCGAGGACCGTGAAGACGTTGAGCATCGCCTGGCTGAGGAACAGCGACGTGATGCCGGCGGCCAGCAGCTTGGCGTAGGTGCCGCGGGCGTTCTTGGCGACGCGCAACCCGGCGTAGGCGACCAACCCGTACAGGAACAGGATCCCGCAGATCCCGACGACGCCGAGCTCCTCGCCGACGATGGCCAGGATGAAGTCGGTGTGCGCCTCGGGCAGGAACAGGTTCTTCTGCAGCGACTCGCCGAGTCCGCGCCCGAACAGCCCGCCCGAACCGATGGCGATCTGGCCCTGGACCGACTGGAAGCCCTCGTTGCCGGCGTGCGCCCACGGATCGAGGAACGTCATGAGCCGGTCGCGCCGGTAGGGCGCGGTCATGGCGTACAGGAACACCAGCACCGACCCGGCGCCCGTGGCCGCCATCAGCCAGCGGATCGGCATGCCCGCGGCGACGAGCATCGCGGCCATGGTGAAGCAGATGACCAGCGCGGTCCCGAGGTCGGGCTGGGAGGCGATCAGCAGCACCGCGCTGCCGGCCACGAGCCCGAGCGGTCCGAGGGTCTGCGGCCGGCGCAGCACCTGCGGGCGCTCGGCCAGCAGCTTGGCCGCGTAGAGCACGAGCGCGAGCTTCATGATCTCCGACGGCTGGAAGACGAGCGGGCCGGCGCCGAGCCAGCGCCGCGCGCCGTTGACCGAGACGCCGAAGCCGGGGACCTTGACGAGCACGAGGCAGACGAACGACGCGGCCAGCAGCGGACCGGTCAGCCGGGGGACGATCTCCAGCCCGCGGCGCGCGAGAACCTGCATCAGCGCGAAGCCGATCGCGCCGTACATGACGTACCTGACCATGAACGACGTGCCGTCACCCTGCCCGGAGAGCAGGGTGCGTGCGGACGACGCACTGAACACCATCACCGCCCCTGCTGCCAGCAGGCAGAGGGTGGCGGTGATCAAGATGTTGTGCTCGATCGAGTGGGGATGGCGGCGGCGGGCCATCAGGCCCTACATTCGCGCCAGCGCCCCGAATGCCTCCCCGCGCGCCTCGAAGTTCTCGAACTGGTCATACGACGCGCAGGCCGGGGCCAGCAGCACGACCTCGCCCGGCTTGGCGGCGGCGCGCGCAGCCGCGACGGCGTGCTCGAGGTCGCCGGCGTCGGTCAGCCACGTCGCGCCCTCCAGCGCCGCGGCCAGCGCGCCCGCCTCCTCGCCGACCAGGTACGCCCCGGCGCAGTGCGCGGCGACCGGCTCGTGCAGCGGCGCGTAGCTCTCCCCCTTGCCGCGGCCGCCGAGGATCACGTGGATGGGCACCGAGAACGACGCCAGCGCGACGAGCGCCGCGGCCACGTTGGTGGCCTTGGAGTCGTTGACGTAGGTGACCCCGTCGCGGACGGCCACCACCTCGAGGCGGTGCGGAACGCCGGCGAAGGTCCGCAGCGCCGCGCTCACCCCGTCGAGGTCCAGCCCCCGGGCGAGCGCGACGGCGGCGGCGGCCATCGCGTTGCGCACGTTGTGGGGCCCGGGCAGGGCCAGCTCGTCGGCGCGCAGCAGCGGCCGGTCGTCCCACCACAGCGTCCCGGCGCGCAGCGAGAGCTCGTCCTCGGGCGACTCCCCGAAGCAGACGCGCCGCGCGCAGCCGCCGAGGTCCTCGATGGGTGGGTGGGCCAGATTCCCGGGCGCGACCGCGACGTCGTCGTTGCCCTGGTGGGCGAAGACCATCAGCTTGGCCTGGTGGTAGGCCTCCAGGCTGCCGTGGCGGTCGACGTGGTCGCTGTCGAGGTTGAGCAGGACGGCCGCCTCGGGCGCGAACTCCAGCGTGTCCTCCAGCTGGAACGACGAGGCCTCGCATACGACGACCGTGTCGGGATCCAGGTGCTCGTCGAGGGCGAGCGAGGCGTAGGCGGTGCCGACGTTGCCGACGACCGCGACCGGCACGCCGCACTCGCGGTGGATGTGGCCCAGCAGCTCGACCGTCGTCGTCTTGCCGTTGGTGCCGGTGACCGCGATGACCTCGTTCGGCACGCAGCGCCAGGCCAGCTCCAGCTCGCCGAGGACGGGGATCCCGCGCTCCCGCGCGGCCGCGATCACCGGCGCCGTGGGCGGCACGCCGGGCGACTTGACGACCGCCCGGACGCGCTCCAGGAGCGCGACGCCGTCGGTCCCGGCGTGCACGGCGATCGCGGGCGACAGGTCCGCGTGCAGCCGATCGGCGGGCGCGGAGTCGACCGCGATGACCTCCTCGCCGCGGGCGTGCAGCAGCGCTGCGGCGGCCTGCCCGGAGCGGGCCAGGCCGACGACGAGGAACGGACCGGGCGGCAGCGCAGGGCGAGACGACATCGGCCGGGGACGGTAGTCCTTCGCGCAATTGGGCAGTGCGAAGGGCTGTGGTTCGCCTGCGCCGGACGCTCGCCCTCCTGCTCGTCGCCCTTGCCGCCGTCGTCGGGACGGTCGGCGCGCTGTCGCTCGTCGACGGCCAGCGCCGCCTGTCGGTCGGCACGATCAAGGTCGGCGTCTCCCCCTTCCACCGCGGCGCGCTCGACCTCTACGTGCCGCTGGTCGACTGGGGCGCGCGGTTCGGCGGCGTGCGGCTGCCGGCCCGGCTGGCCGTCGAGGTGCGCTCGGTCGACCGCGACGCCGCCCAGCGCGTGGCCCGCGGCCGCACGGTCGACGTCCGGCAGGTGCGCGGCGAGGCGGCGGACGCGATCGCGTCCTACCTGCGGTTCCTGCTCGCGCTCTCGCTCGTCGCCGGGTGCGCGCTGGGCGGGCTGGTCGCGCTGGCGGTTCGCGGACATTCCGGCATCGTCGGCCCGCGCGTCCGCACGGGGCTGGCGGTGGCGGCCGGCACGACGCTGGCCACCGTGGCGCTCGTCGCGCTTCTGCTCCCGCCGCGCGGTCGCATCGCCGACCCCGTCTACTACGCCCACGGTCCCGACCTGCCCCGCGCGCTCGACGCGCTGCAGTCGCTGCGGCGGTCGCGCCAGGCGCTGGACCAGGAGCTCAACGGGCAACTCGTCGGGCTGGCGCGCCTGGTCGTCGCGCCCGGCGAGCACCCGGCGCTGAACGGGCGCCCGCGGTTGGTCGTCGCCTCCGACCTCCACAACAACGTGCTCGCGCTGCCCGCGCTCCAGCGCGCCGCCCGCGGCCTGCCGCTCGTCTTCGCCGGCGACGTCACCGACCGCGGCACGCCGCTGGAGTCCGCGCTGGTCCGCCGCATCGCGCACCTCGGTCGCCCGACGGTCGTCGTAGGCGGCAACCACGACTCCGACTCGCTGCTCAAGGACCTCGCGGGCGCGGGCGCGGTCGTGCTGACGCAGTTCGGCCGGCTGCACGCCGACGGATCGCACGGACCGGTCGTCGTCCGCGTCGGCGGCCTGCGCATGGCGGGCTACACCGACCCGTTCCTGCGCCGTGCCGGCCAGCGCTACGAGGACCGCTTCCGGCAGGGCCTGACGATCGCCGCGCAGGAGGACTTCCGGCGCTGGGTGGCCACCGTGGAGGAGCACGTGGACGTGATCGTCGTCCACGAGCCCGAGGTCGCCGCCGCCGTCCTGCGCGACCGCCGGCGCGGGCCGCCGTCGAGGCCGCTGGTGATCCTCGACGGCCACACGCATCGCCCGTTCCTGGAGGCCGACCCGAACCTCCTGGAGCTCAACGGCGGCACGATCGGGGCCGGCGGCACCGGCAACCTCGCCGACGAGCGCACCGCCCTCGGGCTCGCCGTGCTGACCTACCGCCTGCTGCCCACGCCGCTGCCGCTGGCCGTCGACCAGGTGTCGATCGACCCCGGCACCGGCTCGTCCTCGGCACGCCGCACGCGCGTGGACCGCGCGCTGCGCGGCCGCGCCGGCTAGGCGATCGACTGCTGGTAAATGGTGAAGCCCGACGCCGCGCACACCGCGGCGATGATCCAGAAGCGCAGGATGATCTTGGTCTCCGACCAGCCCAGGATCTCGAAGTGATGGTGGATGGGCGCCATCAGGAACACGCGCTTGCGGAAGGTCTGGAAGCTGAAGACCTGGATCAGGACGCTGAGCGCCTCGACGACGAAGATGCCGCCGAGCAGGACGAGGATCTCCTCGGTCTTGGTCATGACCGCCAGGCCGGCGATCGCGCCGCCCAGCCCGAGCGACCCGGTGTCCCCCATGAAGATCGTCGCCGGGAACGCGTTGAACCACAGGAACCCGACGCACGCGCCGACCAGGCAGCCGGCCAGCAGCGCGAGGTCGTGCTGGCCCGAGGTGATGAACGTGATGCCGATGTAGGCCAGCAGCACGATCGCCGAGCAGCCGGCGGCCAGGCCGTCGAGGCCGTCGGTCAGGTTCACCGCGTTGGTCGTACCGGCCACCACGAGGTAGATGAACAACGGGTAGAACGCGCCGAGGTCGATCGTCGCGTCGATGGTGCGCAGGCGCAGGGTCGAGGGCAGCCCGGCCTTCTGGGTGGCGATCCACCACAGCAGCAGCGAGATCGCGACCTGGCCGCCGAGCTTCGCCTTGCCGCTGAGCCCGAGCGACCGGCGCCGCACGATCTTCGTGAAGTCGTCGGCGAAGCCCAGCAGCGCCGACAGCATCGCGACGAGGTACACGCCGATCGAGCGCCAGTCGTAGTCGCTGAGCAGCAGGAACGGCACCGAGATCGCGGTGAAGATGATGATGCCGCCCATCGTGGGCGTGCCGGCCTTCTCGTGGTGGCCCTCGGGGCCCTCCTCGCGGATGTTCTGGCCGAACTCGCGGCGCCGGAGCATCGCGATGAAGCTGGGGCTGAGGAAGATGCAGATCAGCAGGGACGCCATCCCTGCGATCAGGACCTCGCCCATCAGGCGGAGAGTCCCTGGGCGACGACCTCGAGGCCGACGCCCCGGGACGCCTTCACGAGCACGGTGTCGCCGTCCTCGAGCAGGTCGGGCAGCAGCGCCAGCGCCTCCCGCGCGGTGTCGACGGCACGCACGTCGCCGCCGAACGCCGGGCCCATCGCCGCGGCCCGCGGGCCGACGGTGACGAGCACGTCGACGCCCGCCGCGCGGGCGTGGGCGCCGATCTCCTCGTGGAAGCGGCGCTCGTCCGGACCCAGCTCGAGCATGTCGCCGAGCACGGCGACGCGGCGCCCGGATGCGGACGCGGCGAGATCGTCGAGAGCGGCGCGCATCGACATCGGATTGGCGTTGTAGCAGTCGTTGACGACGGTGACGCCTCCCGGCACCTCCACCCGCTGGCCCCGCAGCTCGCTCAGCGCGACCTCCAGCCGACCCGTCGGCTCGACCCCGATCGCGCGCGCCGCGGCCAGCGCTGCCAAGGCGTTGGCGCGCATGTGGGCGCTCGTGAACGGCAGTTCGAGCCCCTGCGGAAGCGCGTCCACGTCGCCGCCGGGACCGAAGGTCACCCAGCTGACGTCGTCGCGCGTGCGGTGGGGCTCCAGCAGCGCCTCGCCGGCCGGCACGATGGCGGTCCCGCCGGGCTTCAGGCCGGCCAGCAGCTCCGCCTTGGTGGCCGCGATCGCCTCGATCGAGCCCAGCAGCTCCAGGTGCACGGGGCCGACGTTGACCACCACGCCCACGTCGGGCTCGGCGATCGCGGCGAGGTCGGCGATCTGCCCGGCCCCGCGCATCGCCATCTCCAGGACCAGCACCTCGGTGCCGGCCGGCGCGCTCAGGACGGTCA